>JBKJSJ010000446.1:0-12813 GCA_046595965.1 Ferruginibacter sp. | reverse complement strand
TACATTTATAGAAACCATTAAACTGCTGAGTCTTTCAAACAAAGAAATTAGGAAAAGAGCAGTGATGGATTTTTCTCCCATCCAGACTTTGATAGATAAAGGAAAAAATGTACAACTGCACAGTGGCCATCAAATGAATTGGGAGTATGCTCATTGCGCAGTATATATGCAGGTAAAAATACCGTGGGTAGGCGTTTATATGCGTATAAGCAATAAAGCGTTGGATAAGATATTTTTTAATCTGCGCAACAAAGGGAAAACGGTTTTGGTGGCTGCGCAGGAATTTAGAGCAAGAGCACATGGTTGCTTTAAAGAACAATATACTCTTGGCCTGGCGGCAGATCAAAATCCAGGCGTTCCATCCACGGCTTACTGGTTAAATTTTTTTAACCGGCCAACTCCATTTGCTACGGGCCCCGATAAAGGAGCTCGGAAAAATAACACTGCGGTAGTGTTTGTAAAATTTGTAAAACTAAAAAGAGGCTATTACCGGTTTGACACCGAAGTAATAATAGAAAATGGAGCAGAGCTTAAGGAAGGGGAACTTACTTTAAAATACAGGGATTTCCTGGAAGAAACCATCAGGCAGGATCCTGCTAATTATTTGTGGAGCCACCGCAGATGGAAATGGCCCTACAATAAAAGTTATGGAGACAGATGGATTGATAGCACAGCTTCACCCATTGGTGAAGCTGATGAGACGGGTTAAAAACGGGTAGAGAGGTAAAAAACGTATAGATTAAAAACGGGCATTTAATTGTTTAAAAAAAATAGTACGGATTAAAAATTAAACCTTATCTGAGATCAAAAAAAATAGATTAAAGACAAACTCCTCAATTTGTTCCGGGATATTCCTGATAAATCTTTATTGAGAAACAAACTTTTTAAGTTTGCATCAGCAAATAGGGATTATACTTTATTAAGAACTTTTTGTTTTTCGGGTTATTTATATATTTTGCAATTTCGCTGCAATTTCAAAGCCAGAAGAACAATACAAATATCAGGTACTTAAAATAAATATGCCACCGGGAAACCACTGATAAAATACCGGGATTTCCCGGTATTTTATCCGGAAAAATGTATCTATATTCAATTTTATATTTATTTACCATTTCCTAATACCAGCAATCATGTTTAAGATCAAATTTTTCAGCATTGGGATAATTATATTCTTTTGCGCAGTTAGTTTTACTGCCTGCAACGGCGATGGAGGAAAACAATTTTCTACCAAAGAAGATTCACTAAGTTTTGCAAGATCTGTTATGGAAAAATATCCAGCCACATTAACAACCCTGCAGGACAGCACACCCGCAAAAGCACAACCGTTTTCTGCAAATGGAATGCAGCCCATTTCATGGGATACCGTAGTTAGTTACAGAACTTATTACGATAAATATCCCCTGATTTTTAATCCGCAAAAACAACCCTACAAAGGATTTTCTATAGATGCCACAGGATATACAAACCTGCTGAGCAATCCGGCTATTAAAGGATTATATTTAAGATTGGGCCGCAAGGGAGATGGATCTTATACCATTATGGTTTTAGGGGCCGATAGTGCCGGTAATATATTGCAAACAGATGCTGCATTGCCTGCAACTTCAGAGGCCATTAGTAATTTTGATAATGTAGCTCCTTGTCCTGATGTTTGCCCGAGGGGCGATAATTAATTATTTTTTTAATATTTTAAATGGCTACGTATTACATTATTTACCTGCTGTTAATATCCATCGGATTTATTACAGGAATTATAAAGTATAAAAAAGATAACAGTGCAATGTTGCCAGTAATCATACTCCTGGGTGTTACACTTGTGGCAGAAATTATCAGTTATTATATGGCAAAAATTTACCGGAATAATATGCCGGGGTACCATTTTTTCAATCCATTGCAATTAATTATATGGGGTTTTTTTTATTATTCAACTATTGAAGATGAAAAATTTAGAAAGTCTATACCATGGACGGTGGGTGTTATGCTATTATTTGCTGTAATAAATACCTTGTTTTTTCAGCCATTGAAAACCCTGCCCGATAATTTTATGAAAGTGGTAACAATGATAAATATAATCTGGGCCGGGCTTTTATTTATACAGCAGTTAGATATGCCCGGCCGGGAAAATATTTTTAAGAACCCGCTTTTTATCGTGGCTGTAGCAGTAATGTGGTTTAATATTATTTCTTCCTTCTATTTTATCCTTTATGGGTTTATGGTAAAATATAAATTGTCTTCCTTTTATGTTCACCAGATACACTACTTCTCCAACCTGGTGTATTACTTTTTATTTTTTGTTGCAATGCTTTTACTAAAACCTTCCTACAATCATGGACGAAAAATTTAACAGCGATCTTATTTCTGCAATTACTGCTTTTTTTGTTTTTTTGATGCTCGTTTTTTTTATAGTAATAACGCTGGCGTTAAGATATAGAAGGAGAAGAAAAGAAAATGAAGAAATGAAAGCAGCCTTTTCTGAGCAGTTATTAAAATCGCAGGTAGAAATTCAGGAACAAACCCTGCAGCATGTATCCCGGGAGTTGCATGATAATATTGGCCAGGCAGCTTCTCTCATTAAGATTAATCTTACTACGTTGCAAATAGAAAATACCGAAGTTGCCCTTGCCAAAATTGATAACAGCAAACAATTACTGCGGCAGCTAATTATAGATATTAAATTGCTTTCTACCAGTTTAAATGGGGATAAAATTTCTAAAGTAGGATTATTTAAAGCCCTGCAAAACGAGACAGATAAAATAAATAAAACCGGTGTTTTTACAGCTAACTTTATTCAGCACGATCATGTGCCGCAGGTGGTTGAAGAAAAAGCCATCATCATTTACAGAATGGTACAGGAGATTTTAAACAATGCGTTAAAACATTCTCAGGCAGAAAAAATAAGTATTAATGCATACTACCGGAAAAATACATTTATTTTGACGGTTAATGATAACGGCATAGGATTTAATGTAGAAGAAAAACTGGCAGATATGAATGATACCGGAAATGGCTTAATTAACCTGCAAAAAAGGGCCGCTGTAATAAATGGCACAGTACTTTTTAAATCACATTCCGGCATAGGAACAGAAACTACCATTACAATACCGCTCTAATAATAAAGCCTGCATGCAACTCCCCGCACAAACAAAGATAGCCCTGGTTGATGATCATACACTATTTAGAAAAGGACTTATCAGCCTGGTAGAAATGCTGGAAGATAATATTGAAATTTTATTTGAAGCCGATAATGGATTGGAGATGCAGCAAAAACTGGATGCAGCCAATCTTCCTGATATTATTTTAATGGATATTAATATGCCCGGCATGGATGGGTTTGAATCGGTAACCTGGCTAAAAAAAATACATCCCGCCATTAAAGTGCTGGTAATATCTATGGTAGAGCAGGAAGAAAGCGTTATTAAAATGCTTAAGCTGGGTGTAAAAGGTTACTTGGGTAAAGATGTGGAGCCACAGGAATTAAATAATGCATTAACTGCAATAAGAAGCAAAGGATTTTATTATACAGATTTCATTACCGGAAAGCTGGTACATACCCTACAAAACGAAGCAGAAAACCTGCTCACCGAATCTGAAATTAACCTGAATGAAAAAGAAAAAAAGTTTATGCAACTAGTTTGCACCGAACTTAATTTTAATGAAATTGCTAAAGAAATGTTTATGAGCCCCAGAACTATAGAAGGGTATAAATATGCTATGATGCAGAAAACGGATGTAAGAAGTCGTGTTGGACTTGCATTGTATGCAGTAAAACACGGCATCGTAAAATTATAATTATTTATCAGTTCAGTACACTTGCTTCTTTTACAATTGTAACTTTTTCCTGCTCTTTTATTTTATCCCAACCACCTTCTACATTTCTAAGGTTATGTATGCCCTGCCTTTTTAATAAGGAGGCTGCTATTACACTGCGGTAACCACCAGCACAATGAATATAAAGATTTTGGGAATCATCAAACTGGGCCAATGTTGCAATGTCTGTCATATTGCTCAATGGAAGGTTTATGGCTTCTGCCAGGTGGCCATCTGCAAATTCTGTTTCTCTCCTTACATCCACAACTGTAAGATTGGGATCATGTGGCATATCCATTATCAATTCATCAGCTTCTACATCAATGATCATATCTGTTTTTTCGTCTGCATTTTTCCAGGTATCAAAACCTCCCTCCAGGTATCCGGCCATAGTATTAAATCCTACCCTGCTAAGCCGCACTACAGCTTCTTCTTCTTTGCCTGGGCTGGTTATAAGCAGCAAAGGTTTATCAAAAGGAAGCACAGAACCTGCCCATTCTGCAAATCTTCCTTCCAGGCCTATAAACACCGAGCCAGGAATAAAGCCCTGAGAAAATTCGCTGGCCGTCCTTGTATCAATTACAATGGCATCATCCTTCATTTTTTCTTTAAATGATTCCATGCTTATCGGGCTGGTACCTGCTTTAATAAGCTTTTCTATTGCCTCATATCCCTGTTGATTTATTTTGGCATTTATAGAAAAATATTTTGGAGCTTCTGCCAGGCCACAGGTTACAGCACTTACAAATGTTTCTTTTGATTGTGGTTGCAAAGCATAATTGGTTTTCTTTTCTTCTGCAATTGTACTGAATGTATTGGGGCCTAAATTTTTTCCGCAACTGATGCCCTGCCCGTGAGCAGGATAAACTAAAATATCATCTGCTAAAGGAAGAATTTTATTTTGTAAGGTATCATACATGATAGCAGCGAGTTCTTCGCTACTCATATTGCCACTGCTTAGGTCTGGCCTTCCCACATCGCCCACAAATAATGTGTCGCCGCTAAAGAGAGCGTGGGGTTTATTGTTTTCATCTTTTAATAAATAACAGCAGCTTTCTAAAGTGTGCCCGGGCGTGTGCAATACTTCTATAGAAATAGTACCCAGTTTAAAAACTTCTCTGTCTGCAGCATTATGTGTTTTAAATTGGGTAACAGCTCCGGGTCCAAAAATAATTGGTGCACCTGTTTGTTTACTCAGGTCTAAATGACCGCTCACAAAATCTGCATGAAAATGTGTTTCAAAAATATAACGGATTTTTGTTTTTCTTTCTTTTGCCAACTGCAGGTAAACATTAATGTCCCGCATGGGATCAATAATAGCTGCTTCGCCATTGCTCTCAATGTAATAAGCAGCTTCGCTTAAACATTTAGTATAAAGTTGTTTTATAAACATCTGTATTTTATTTTTCCTGCATAAAATTAAAAATAAAAAAGCGGATGAAAAACATCCGCTTTAATTTAAGAGCTTCCCGTTTTAATTTTTAAGAAACAAGATCTTCTACTACACTGGTAATTTCTTCTATGCGTTTAAAGTTTACAGTGTAATAAATGAATTTACCGTCTCTTTGTGTTGTTACAATGCCGGCTCTGCGTAAGATAGCCAGGTGCTGCGAAGCTACTGACTGCTCCAGGCGCAGGCGAACATAAATTTCTGTAACAGTAATTTTTTTCTCAGATTCTATCAGATTTAAAATTTGCTGCCGCAGCTTATGGTTTAATGCTCTTAAAACTAAGGCAGCTTTCTTTAAATTGTGATAGTTGATCTTTAAAGTGTCGGGAGTTGGAATGGCAGATACAGTCATCGGCTCATTGGATAGTGTTGCTATCGTCATAGGAAATAAATTTTAAAATGCTTGAATAATCAATTAAAACACAAATATACGAAGGATTAAATATTTATTATTTTTATGTAATGTTAAATTGAAATTTAGTAGTTTCTACTTAGTGGCCGTTCCGGTATAAAAAGCTTTACCATAAAGAGGTTCACAATAAGCCATATCTGCAAACAGGCCCGATTGAAATTGTAAAAATGCAAGGCTTGCCAATGAGTTATTTGTAAGGTAACCCTGTGAAAATAAAGCATTGGGATGATCACAAATACTTTTAAATTTTTCAGCACCATTTCCAAAAAATAATATTTTGTTGTGTAGTAATAGATCTACAAAAGAATTATTGTCTAAAATTTTGGCTTCGGTATGTAAAATTTCATTTAACGTATTATTGTACATTGCCGTAAACACTTCCATTCTGCGTGCATCTATCATAGGGCAAAATAATAATGAAGTTTCAACATTATTGTCAACGGCTGCGCTGGCCATCATCTGCAAACTGTTTATTGTAATGAGCGGTTTGTTTAAAGCGTAGCATAATCCTTTGGCACTGGATAAGCCCACCCGCAAACCTGTGTAGGATCCGGGGCCATTTGCCACTGCTATTGCATCCAGGTCAGTTAATTTTATATCATTCTTTTTCAGCATTTTTTTAATGGCAGGTTGCAAAAAAGAAGCATGTTCTTTTTGTTCTTCATTTTGCAGGAGTACAATTAATTTACCATCTATGGCTACACTTACATTGCCAACAGAAGAGGAAGTATCAATATGTAAAATGAGTGTCATGTTAAATTAATTATTGATTGCTTAAGTAATGCAGCAGGTTGATAGCGGTTATCCTGTATTGAAAGTTTAGCAAGCAACAGGTAAATATTTTTTAATCCAATTTTTTGTGCCCATTCAAATGGGCCATAAGGATAATTTGTGCCCAGTTTCATGGCAGTATCTATCGCTGCTACGGTACTTATATTTTCAGCTTTGGCATAATAAGCTTCGTTAATGATCATGGCAATAATCCTTGCAGAAATAAAACCCGGCTCATCGGCTGTTTCAATAATTGTTTTATTTAAATGAAGCAATACTTCTTTTGCGGGAGCATTTATATTTCCTGCTACCTCCCAATTTTTATTTTCCAGGAATCCATTCCAGCCATTTATTCTTATCAGCTTTTTATTTTCATTTGTATGCAGCACACTGTTAATGAATAACGGTTTTTCTGTTTCGGGATAAATGGATGTGCCTGCATCGTCTAATAGGTTAAAAAAAGCAGCAGCATCTGCATGTGCCAAAAAAGCAGCAATGTTTTCTACTCTTATCCAGTTGGTTTGACTATTTGATTTTTTTATTATTTCAAAATCTTCCTTGTTTGCCAGTACTACAATTTTCATCCAGCTTATTTTTAGCAAAAATACGTGGTTGATAAAAGATATATTTGCGGTTACAAAAAATAAATCATCAAATGGAAAAACAAATTATAAACACTACACATGCACCTGCACCCATTGGACCCTACAGCCAGGCAGTAAAAACAGGCAACCTCTTATTCATTTCCGGTCAGGTAGCATTGGTGCCCGCTACAGGCGAATTGATTACAGACCATATTAGTGAAGAAACACATCAGGTAATGAAAAATCTGCAGGCTATTCTCACAGAGGCCGGATTAACTTTTAGTCATGTAGTAAAGACCACGATATTTTTAAGTGATATGAGTCTATTTGCAGACATGAACGAAATTTATGGACAATACTTTGCTGTAGATGCTGGTGCGGGCGAAGTAGGTTTTCCGGCAAGAGAAACAATAGCCGTAAAAGCATTACCAAAAAATGCGAATGTAGAAATAAGTATGATAGCTTCTTTATGACTATAATAATAACAGCACGTGTACACAACTATTTACTACAAACTCTGGAGCAAAAAGGGTACGAGGTAATGTATGCTCCACAGATGAGCTATGAAGAGTTGTTGCAAAATATACATCAGGCTACTGGTTTAGTGGTAACCACCCGGCTAAAAATAGATAAAGCCATCTTGGACAATGCCAGCCAGCTTAAATGGATAGGCAGGCTGGGCAGTGGGCTGGAACAGATAGATATTGAATATGCCAGGCAAAAAAATATTGAATGCATTAGCAGCCCCGAAGGAAACCGGGATGCAGTGGCTGAGCATGCACTGGCAATGCTGCTGGTGCTGATGAACAACATCCACAAAGCTGCAGATGAAGTAAAAAAAGGCCAATGGCTAAGAGACGAAAACCGGGGTGCAGAACTGAATGGAAAAACGGTAGGCATTATTGGTTTTGGCAATACGGGCCAGGCATTTACAAAACTGCTCAGTGCTTTTGATGTAACGGTTTTGGCTTACGATAAATACAAAACAGATTTTGGGGGTGCCGTGGCCAGGGAGGCCAACCTGGATCAGCTTTGCAGATATGCCAATGTAATTAGTTTTCATTTGCCGCTTACTGCCGAAACAAAGCACATGGCCAATGAAGCCTTTTTTGGTGCCCTGCAGCAAAAACCAATCATTATTAACACTGCCAGGGGCAAGCTGTTAGAGAATGATGCATTGATAAGTGCTTTAAAAAATAACCTCATTGCTGGTGCAGCTTTAGATGTTTTGTATAATGAAAATCTTTCTTCATATACGGATATAGAAAAAGAACAGTTGAGCTACCTTACCGGTTGCAAAAATGTATTGATTACCCCTCATATTGCAGGTTATTCTCATGAAGCTTTCTTTAAAATGAGTAAAGTATTGCTGCAAAAGCTGAAATTATAAGTGGCAGCCTCTTTTGTGCCACAAAAGATTTTACTATATTTGTAATAATGCAACGCCTTAGGCAATCTGAGGCGTTGTATTTTTTTTCTATATACTTAAAAGAATTTTATGCCAGAAACAAATTATGTAACACAGGAAACATTTGAAAGAATGCAGACCGAACTGCATACTTTAAAATCAGTGGACAGGCCGGCTGCCAGTGCAGCTATTGCAGAAGCAAGAGAAAAAGGCGACCTGAAAGAAAATGCAGAATACGATGCAGCCAAAGAAGCACAGGGAATGCTGGAAGCAAAAATTAACCAACTGGAAGGAGCGGTAAACAATGCCCGTATCCTGGACGAGAAAACAATTGACACCAGCAGGGTGAGCATACTCACTAAAGTAACCCTTACCAACCTGGGCACCAAAAAAACAGTTACTTACCAGATTGTTTCAGAAAGTGAAGCCGATCTTAAACTGGGTAAGATATCTGTAACCTCTCCCATTGGTAAAGGATTGCTGGGAAAAGTGCCCGGTGATGTGGCCGAAGTAAATGTACCTGCAGGAGTGATAAAGTTTAAAGTAGAAAAGATAGCGGTATAAATGAATACTAATATTTATTTGAACCCATCCGTTTTTTGGATGGGTTTTTTCTTGCTTATATTTACAACAAAAAATCATGACCATTTTTTCTAAAATAATTGCCGGCGAAATTCCTTGTTATAAAATTGCAGAAGACGAAAAGTTCATGGCATTCCTCGATGTATTTCCGTTGGTAAAAGGACATGTGCTGGTAGTACCAAAAATTGAAGTAGATAAATTTTTTGATCTTCCTGATGGGTATCTGGGAGCAATGCTGCTGTTTGCAAAACCTATTGCGCATGCAATAGAAAAAACGATGAATTGTAAGCGTTGCGGCATCAGTGTAGTGGGGCTGGAAGTGCCACATGCTCACTTGCACCTGCTGCCCATTAACACTGCAAATGATTTGAATTTTACTCAATCAAAAATTACGGTATCAAAAGAAGAAATGGAGTTGATAAGGGATAAAATTGTGGGAGCGTTATAAATTATGAGCGATGAGTGAGTTCACAAAAGTTAACAAATGAACTTATAGAAAAAAAACTTTAAACCTTAAACCTCTTAAACGTTGAACCTCTTGAACGTTAAACCTCCTAACCAACCCTCCCCGGATTCCTTGCAATAAAATCGCTCCAGCCTTTTACCTTTTTTCCTGCTGATTGTAATAAAGGATTATCCTGAAAATGATGACACACTGCAACCGATAATGCATCGGTAGCATCAAAATATTTTGGTTCTTCTGTAAAGTGCAGCATGCGCTGTAGCATTTTAAGCACCTGTTCTTTGCTGGCATTACCATTGCCGGTAATAGATTGTTTTACTTTTTTTGGGGAGTATTCGCTAACGGCAAGGCCTGCCTGCATGGCGGCGGCAATGGCTACACCCTGCGCCCGACCAAGCTTTAGCATACTCTGCACATTTTTTCCAAAGAAGGGCGCTTCAATGGCAAAGCAATCGGGCTGATATTGTATAATGAGTTCGCTTACCCTATGATAAATTTTTTCCAGCCGTTCATAAGCATCCAGTTTTGTAGAAAGTTTCAATACGCCCATGTCCATTAATTTCATTTCTTTATTGTGGATGGCTATCAAACCAAAACCCATAATAACCGTTCCCGGATCAATCCCTAAAATGATTTTTGATTTTTTTTGCAATGCTCAGCTTATTTTTACCTATAAATTTTTTCTTAGCTGAGCAAAAGTATCAAAATAATAATCAACTACCTTTTGGCACCCATTCTGTTTGTAGTGCTCTGCTGGAGCCTGTATAAACAGATTATCCATCAACCCGACCTGCCACAGCGCTGGCTGCAGATAAAAAATAGCTGGCATAATCCTTTGTTCTGGCTGGTACTGCTGCTAATGCTCGTGAACTGGGGCCTGGAGGCCCGCAAGTGGCAGTTGCTGATAGCACCATTAGAAAAATTTTCTTTTATTAAATCTTTTAAATCTGTGCTGGCTGGCTGCAGTATTACCATGCTTACGCCCAACCGGGTGGGTGAGTATGGGGGCAGAATTGTATATGTGCAGGAGCAAAACAGGTTAAGGGCCATTACCCTCACCATACTGGGAAGCATCAGCCAGTTCCTGGTTACTATATTAATGGGTACTATCGGTTTAATTGTATTAAAAGATTTTTCAGGAAAAGATGCAGAGGCATTTAAAGATGTGCCGTCTTTTTTGAGCAATACATTATTATACGTTTCTTTACTAACAAGTATTTTTACCGGTTTGTTTTACCTGCGCATTGGCTGGCTCATACACGCCATGGAGAAAATAAAATTGCTAAGCAAACCATTAAAATATGTGCGCCTGCTGCAGCAGTTTAGCGGCAAACAATTGTTAAGAATATTGTTCCTGTCAATTTTACGTTATGGGGTATTTATCTTGCAGTATATCCTGTTGCTCAGTGTAATGAATATTGGCATTAACTTTATACTGTGTTTTTGGTTATTAACTATATTTTATTTGTTGATGGCCATTGCCCCTACCATCGGGTTTACAGAACTGCCGGTAAGGGCTACAGCAAGTGTGGCATTGTTTTCACTATATAGCAGTAATGTATTAGGCATACAGGCGGCAGCGCTGAGTATCTGGTTAATTAACCTGGTATTGCCAGCCATTGTGGGAAGTTTATTAATTTTAGGAGTAAAAATTACAAAAGACAATGAATAGAATCCTTAAACCCTTTTTATTATTATTGGTAGTTACAGGCGTTAGTTTTACGCCATCGCCCAGCTCACCGGCCAGCGATTTTTGTGGTATAAGAAACTCCGCTTTTAAAGACGGCGAATTAATTACCATGAAAGTATTTTATAAACTGGGGGGATATGTAAGCGCTGGAGAAGCTACCTTCAGCACCAATATAGAGCGCTACAATGGCAAAACGGTTTATCATTTTATTGGCGAAGGAAAATCTTATCCCTTCTTTGATAATTTTTTTAAGGTAAGAGACCGATACGAAAGTTATGTAGATACCAATACTTTGTTGCCCATGAAGTTTATACGGAATGTAAATGAAGGCGGCCATAAAATTTACAACAACGTAACCTTTAACCAAACGGCCAATACAGCCGTAAGTACCAATGGTGTTTTTAAAATATCAGACTGTATGCAGGATGTGGTAAGCTCTATGTACTATGCCCGCAATATTAATTTTGATAAATATAAACCCGGTGATAAAATTCCTTTTGATATGTACCTGGATGATGAAATATACCATCTTTATATCCGCTACATGGGGCGGGAAAAAATAAAGACTAAGTATGGTAAATTTAAAGCTATCAAGTTTAAACCCCTGTTGGTAAAAGGAACCATGTTTGAAGGCGGCGAAAAAATGCTGGCATGGATCAGCGATGATCCCAACCACCTGTTGCTAAGAGTAGAAAGTCCTATATCCGTAGGCAGTGTGGTAATAGATATGATGAGCTATAAAAATTTAAGATACCCACTTACTTCATTGCTGAGTGTGCGGTAACCTACAACTCACTCAATTTAAAACTATCCTTTAACCTTATACCTTTCTCCGTCATCTGCAGCGTGCAGCATTCTATCTGCGGGTCATGCTCAAAGAACAATACAAAATCATTTTGCTCCGCTTCGGTTAAAAATAATTTTTTCTCATTTAAAGTGGTGAGTGGAAACATATCATACGCCATTACATAAGGCAGGGGAATATGCCCGGCAGAGGGCAACAGGTCGGCCATGTACACAATCGTTTTTCCTTTGTAATTTATTTGTGGCAGCATCATAGCATCGGTGTGGCCAAATGCCTGCCTTATCATAATGCCATCTGGAAACTCATTGGCGTTTGTTTCAATAAATTTTAGTTGCCCGCTTTCCTTTATGGGTAAAGTATTTTCTTTTAAGAAAGATGCTTTTTCCCTTTCGTTGGGTTCGGTGGCCCATTTCCAGTGGCGGGCATTGCTCCAGTAATGGGCGTTTTTAAACGCAGGCACTAATTTATCTCCCTCTCTTAGTATGCTTCCACCACAATGATCAAAGTGAAGATGGGTGAGCAGCACATCGGTGATATCATTTCGGTTAAAACCATTTGCTGCTAATGATTTGTCCAGCGTATCGTCTCCATTTAAATAATAGTGGCCAAAGAATTTTGTATCCTGTTTGTCGCCCATACCGTTATCAACCAGTATCAGGCGGTTGCCATCTTCAATCAATAAACAGCGCAGTGCCCAGTTGCATAAATTGTTTTCGTCGGCCGGGTTTATTTTGTTCCAGATGCTTTTGGGCACTACGCCAAACATAGCTCCGCCATCTAATTTAAAATAACCTGTATTGATTGTAAATAAATTCATTTAAATATTTATTTCTTTAAGCCGGTT
>JBKJSJ010000418.1:0-9274 GCA_046595965.1 Ferruginibacter sp. | reverse complement strand
CTATTTTATAAATGACATCATTCATAAATTTCAGAACAAAGTATTGCCTGCACTTATGCACCGGTACGAAAAATTATTGCGTTGGGTACTAAAAGGCTGGAGGCCGGTGTGGATGCTGGTAGCATTGTTTGTATTGTTTCCGGTATCTGCGGGTTTACTTATGTTGCGTGGCAATAAAAGCACCTTTTTCCCCAGCGGCGATCCCAATTTTGTGTATGTATATTTAAAAATGCCACCCGGCACCAGCGTTAAAAAAACAGATAGCATCACCAGCCTGTTAGAAAACCGGGTGTATAAAGTGCTTAACGATGAACTGCCGGGCAAGCCGGAAGCGATTGGAGAAAGTGTGATAACCAATGTGGCCAACAGTGCCGGCAATCCAAGGGACAATAACCGGAGTGTGCGGCCCAACCTTGGCCGCATACAGGTATCGTTTGTAGAATATGCAAAACGCAATGGCAAAAAAACCAAACCTTTCATGGATTCCATCCGGGTTAAAATGGGCGGCATTCCGGGTGCAAGTATAGAAGTGGCACAGGAAGATGGCGGCCCTCCCACAGACCCGCCCGTAAACATAGAAATAAGCGGCGATAATTTTGAAGAGATAAGTGCAGTGGCTACACAGCTTAATAATTATTTAGATACCAACCAGGTGTATGGGGTAGAAAACCTGCACATGGATGTGGACCTGAACAGCCCCGAAATCACCATCAATGTAGATCGGGAAAAAGCGATGACAGAAGGCGTAAGCACCGGGCAGATAGGCATGGAAATACGTACTGCATTATTTGGTAAAGAAGTGAGCAAATTAAAAGAAGGAGAAGATGAATATAAAATACAGTTGCGTTACAATGATTTGCTGCGCCAGGATGTAACCAACCTTATGAACATGCGCATTACTTTTATGGATATGACCACCATGCGCATAAAATCTGTGCCCATAAGTGCAGTGGCTTCTTTAGATTATACAAACACGAGTGGTGCCATTGCCCGCAAAAATGTAAAGCGCACCATACAGTTGCAGTCTAATGTGCTGGACCCATCCATGACGGCAAAAGTAAATGAGGAACTGAAAGGCAAGATTGCAAATTTTCTTTCTATTACAAAAATACCGGCCGATGTAAACATAAAACAAACTGGCCAGGGAGAGCAGGAAGCAGAAACACAAGCCTTTCTGGGCACAGCACTCATTATTGCATTGGGTTTAATTTTCCTCATCCTGGTACTGCAGTTTAATTCCCTGAGCAAACCATTTATCGTACTCACAGAAATATTTTTCTCTGTTATTGGTGTGCTGCTGGGGTATGCATTTACTGGTATGACCATTAGTACAATCATGCTGGGTGTGGGTGTTATTGGCCTGGCGGGCATTGTAATAAAAAATGGTATCCTCTTAATAGAATTTACCGATGAACTGCGAGGCCGTGGTGTGCGAACCAGGGAAGCAACAATACAGGCGGGTAAAATCCGTATCATACCGGTAATGCTTACCGCCATTGCCACTATGCTGGGCCTGTTACCGCTGGCAGTTGGTTTCAACATTGATTTTGTTTCCTTTTTTCAAACCCTTAATCCGCATATTTTCTTTGGCGGCGATAGCGTTGTATTCTGGGGCCCGCTAAGCTGGACCATTATTTTTGGTCTCATCTTCGCCTTCTTTCTCACACTCATGATGGTGCCCAGCATGTACCTCATTGCAGAAAGACTGCGCAGGCCCATGGATAAATTTTATGGCACAAAATACGTAGCCATCTTTGGTTTTACCGGACCGCTGTTTTTTATTTTTGTAGGCATCATGTATTTGGTAAAAGCATTGCAGGGTAAGAAAGTGTGGAGCGGAAAACAAAAAGGAAGATATGATCAAAATAATTTATAATCTGAAAATATTTAAAAAGTCACTCATTTAAACGGGTGGTTTTTTATACCCTGATTAAAATAACATAAAAAATTTTACCCGGTATGGTTATTGATTCATACCACTTACATTAAAATATATGGTATGAACAATCAAAAAAAATTCGGGGTGTGGATGGATAATTATAATGCGGCAGTAGTGGGCTCTATTAATTCGGAAACTGATTCGCAAATGGTGCTCGGTCATGTTGTTGGGGAACAATCTTCCCAAAATTCCAGTGAAAAAAACGGAAACAACCAGGAGCGGATGCTGCAGGCAAAATTTTTTAAAGAAATTACTACCTATCTGCAAAATGCCACCCATGTGCATCTTACCGGCACCGGCCAGGCGCAGGAGCAATTTATCCGTTACCTGGCAGATACGCCGCAATTTAAAAACACCATAACATCGGAATGTACCAGCAACAAAATGAGCGATGAAAGACTGGTAGAATTTATGACCGATAAATTTAAATAGTTTTATCTGTACAAATCACCGTTAGAAATTTTAAATACTAACGGTGATTTATTTTCTCTCGTATGTTTATTTATTTTAGATATTAAAATGCCAGTATATAAATTACTGTAATTGACTACTTCATTAATGCTACCAAAAAAATAAGACATGTGAAATCTTATGTAAGGAAAAATCAATTTTCAGGGTACGCAAATTTCTATGCTGCAGCCCCGCCCCGGTGCCGAAATAATGTTCATGGTGCCTGCATAAAATTCTACCCGGCTGTTCATATTTTTTAAACCAATTCCATTGCTTTTTTTCGCAGTATCAAACCCCTGGCCATTGTCGGAAATAGATAAATACAGGTTGTCTTTAATTGTTTTAAGTACAATAACTGCCTCTTTGGCGTTGGCATATTTTGTAATATTATTCAACTGCTCCTGCACAATGCGGTAAAGCATCAGTTCTTTACTTTTGTCAATTTTTCTGGCTGTATATTTTTCATCAATTTTTAATTTCACATTCAGGGTGTCAGACATATTGGTATCTTCCAGGAGTTTTTCCAGGGCTGCTTTAAGGCTAACACTGCCCAGTGATGGTGCCACCAGTGAGTGCGATAACTTTCTTATTTCTATCATGGCTTCATTTACATATTCATAACTTTTGCCAATAAGGTCTTCATCTACATGCTGCCCCGATTTTATTAAACCGAGGTACATTTTTACGGTAGCCAGAATCTGGTTAATGTTATCGTGCAGCTCCTGCCCCAATTCGTTTTTTTGTTTTTCCTGTGCTTCTATGGTTACTTCTGTTATTAATTTATGTTGTGCAAGCTGCTGATCTACCAGTTCTTTTTCAAGTCTTTTTTCTTCGGTTAAATCTGCCATGGCACCTATCATGCGGTAAGGTTTGCTGTTTTCGTCAAAGAGAATAAATCCCCTGCTTAAAACATTTTTATAAGTGCCATTGGCACATAGAAACCGGTATTCTTCCTGCCAGTTTTCCAAACCATTTTCTGAGTAATACTGCAGGCTTTTTACAATCCTTTCTTTATCATCGGGGTGAATAAATTCTTCTGCCCATTCTTTTCCAAATTTTAATTTATCTTCCGGGTATCCAAATATTTTTATAAAGCCATCTCCCCATATTCCTTCCTGTGTATTGTAATCCCATTCCCAAATCGTATCCTGTGTAGCTTTGTTTACAAATTCATACCGCTCATTGCTTTCTCTTAGTTTTTCAAAAGTTTTTTTTCTTTCAATACTGTATTGAATGGTTTTGGCTAAAAGCTTTTCATCAAACTCACCCTTTACCAGGTAATCCTGGGCACCCAGTGAAATGGCTTTTACTGCTACATCTATGGTAGATAAACCAGAAAATACAATGATGGGTGTTTGGGGCAGCAGGCTGTTCATTGCTATCACAGAGTCCACACCCATACTGTCTGGCAGCGACAGATCGAGCAGTACAATATCAAATTCATTGTCTTTAATGAGCGCCGGCACATCCGACATTTTATCTGCATGAAAAATTTTTTCTATCGGTAACCGGCTGCGGCCAAAGGCTTCTTCCAGTAAAAAATAATCTCCGGGATTGTCTTCTACTACCAGCAGGCGGTAGGGGAGAATTAACTTGTTCATATTTTTTTTAAATTGGGTAATTGTACAATACTGATCCAGAAATTTGTTATCATATTTACTACATGTGTAAAATTTTTAAAATCTACTGGTTTGGTTATATAGCAATTGGCGTGATGCTGATAAGATTCCAGGATATCTTTTTCTGAACTGGAAGTAGTTAGTATTACTACAGGTATTACTTTTAGGTCGGCATCATTTTTTATTTCTGCCAGTACTTCTTTGCCATCTATTTTGGGCAGGTTAATATCCAGAAAAATAAGATCGGGTGTTACCGCATTATTAAACCGCCCCTGCTTTTGCAGGTACTGCAGTGCTTCTTCGCCGTCGGTTACCACATGTATGGTATTAGATACATTGGCTTCTTTCAGCGCTTCCAGGGTTAATACAATATCTCCTTCATTGTCTTCTACTAATAAAATGGTTAAATCTTTTTTATTCATTTGTTTTGTTTTGGTATTGAAAAATAAAAAATGCTGCCTTTGCCGGGTTCAGATGTCAGCCATATTTTTCCATGATGTATTTCTACTATTTTTTTGCAGATAGCCAGGCCAATGCCGGTGCCGGAATATTGGCTTTGATTGTGAAGACGCTTAAAAATGATAAATATTTTTTCAAAAAATTTAGCATCTATTCCTATGCCATTGTCTTTTACATAAAAAACCCAATTGCCCGGTTCTTCATTAAATCCTGTTTCTATAACAGCCTGTTTATCGCCATGGTATTTGAAAGCATTGGCAATAAGGTTTATAAATAGTTGGGTGATGAGTGTTTTATTGGCCAGGATAACGGGCATAGCCTGCACGTTTAAAACAGCCCCGTATTTTTTAGTGTCTTTTTCCAGCACCTGCACCACATACTTCATTAAATCATTTAAATCGGTAGCAGCAAAATCTTCTTTATTAATGCCTACCCTGGAGTAGAGCAGCAGTGCCTGAATTAATGTTCTCATGCGCTCGGCACCATCTACCGCAAAGTGAATATATTTTGTAGTGGTTTCATCTAATTTTCCCTCCAGCTTTTTTTCCAGCAGGTTTAAAAAACTGCTTACCATACGCAGGGGTTCCTGCAGGTCGTGGCTGGCTATGTATGCAAAGCCCTCCAGTTCAATATTGGATGCATTCAATTCTGTCGTTCTTTTTTCCAGCGTTTCGTTTAATTGAGATAGAATTAGTTCTGCTTTTTTTTGCCTGGTAATATCTATCATTACCCCACTTAGTTTTACAGGCTCATCATTTTCTACCTGTACCGATACAATATCCCGTAACCAGATTAATTTTCCATCTGCAGCTATCATGCGGTATTGAAATTCATGCGGTCGTTTTTGCTGTGTACTACTGACGCAAAAATTTACGGCATCATTTCTATCTTCTACATAAATATGATCTGCCCAAAAATTGGGCTGGCTGGTCCATTGCTCTACCGGGTAACCCAGTAATCTTTCTGCCTGCTGGCTTACAAAACTAAATTCAAATGTTTTTGCATCTGCCTCCCACACAATTCCTTCTACACTGTTCATTAAATTAAAATATTTTTCCTTTGCCTGCCGGATGTTTTCTTCTGCCTTTTTACTTTCTGTAACATCCATCATGCTGCCCATCATTCTTATGGGTTCACCTTCTCCGTTACGTACGATATAACAGCGGTCATATATATTTATATATTGGCCATCACCTGCTTTAAAACGATACTCCGATATAAAAACATTTTTATCAGAGGCCAGTGCTGCATCCTGGGTGGTAATCATTCTTTCCCGGTCGCCGGCATGTATTCTTTGTTTCCATTGTTCGTGTGCCGGCACAGCATCAGCCACCGTTAATCCATACAAATGCTGGTGCATATCATTTGCCCAGAGTTCATTGGTTTGCAGGTTCCATTCCCATAGAGCGTCGTGGGTTGTGCTGGCTATCAGTTTTAGCCGTTCGTTATATTTTTTAATTTCTTCCTCGGCTGTTTTTCGTTGGCTAATATCTGTAGACAGTACAAAGAGCCCTTCGGCGACGGGCTGAATGCTCAGCTCAAACCAGGCTTTGCTTCCATCCGGAAATGTAAATTCGTTTTCTAAAATTTCAGCACAGTTATCTTTTATGCAGCGCTGCAGCCCTTTGTATAATTCAGTGCTTTCAATGCCGGGATATTTTTCCATTAAAGTAAACCCCAATAATTCTTCCCTGCTGTATTTACTTTGCTGCACCACAGAATCATTTACAAAAAGATACCGCCAGTCGTGCCCTATAATCTGAATACCCTCTCTCATATTCTGCAGCAGAAAACGGTATTGTGTTTCTTTGTCTGTTACTTCTTTTGTCTTTTCTTCCACCCTTTTTTCCAGGGTGGCATTCAGCATTTTAATTTCTGCTTGTGCTTTGTTTCGCAGCAGGTTGTTTCGGTAAATAATTGTGAAAGCAGCCAGCAACAGCATTACAGTAATAATCTGAAAAAAAAGAATTACCCTGTCGGAGGCTTCAATGCTTTGTCCGTGATCGTTGTGCTGCTGGGTCCATTGCTGGGTTTCTTCTTTTTGAAGTGCGGCAATAAGCACACTTAGCCGGGTAATGGTACTTTTACTTTCTGTTAATGCAGCAGTAATTTTTTCGTCATCACATTTTTTAGCCCGGCATAAAAGAATCAGTTCTTTTTTATCCTGTATGTATGTGGTAATCAGTTTGCTTATTTCATCCAACCGGGGTTGCCTGTAAGCATCTTTCCCAATTGTTTTAATGCGGTTTAAATATTTTTCTGTAAGAAGAGCAGAACTATTAAAAAGGGGTAAATAATTTTCTTCGCCGGTTAATAAATAACCCCTTATCCCACTTTGCATTTCGGCGGCTTCTTTAAGCACTGCGTCCGATTGAAAAATCATCTCACTGGTATTGCCGGCTTTTCGTCCGGATGTAGTGGAGTATATTTTACTTTGATTAATAACAAAAAAAGTAAAAGCAAGTAACAGGATGGTAAGGACAAAAAAACCTGCAATTTTTTTCTCAAAATTAAACTTCAGGTATTGAAGCGGCTCGCTGAAGAAAATGCCCAGCGTTAACACAATAAATAGTAAAGCCGTATGAAGGGCGGTATTATTAAGATTTGGAACAGCGTTTAAAAAACTATTTCCAAATGAATGATTTAAAATAATGAGCAAAGTACCCGGTATCATTACAATAAGCAATGCCTGAATGAGCCAGTGAAATTTTTTGTGCCACAGGGTAATAAAAATAAAAGCCATTAGTATAAGATGAATGGAGGTAATGATTCCCATTCTTCCGGCAAAGACAGTGCTATTGGACCTGGGGTTTTCTTTCCATAAAAGCTCATCTATGCCCATATTCCAGCCAAAGATAAATTGAGAAAAAGTGAGCAACCCGGTAAGCATTACCAGGCCTGCACAAACCAGGGCCGCTTTTTTTCTGTTGGCACTTAGCATAGGCCCATGCAGTAGCAACAATGCAAAACCACAAAGGATAAAACAAACGGCAGTATTAAATTTCATACTTACAATGCCTGGCAAAATATTTTTAAAAGAGGGGATGTTAAGGAACCACCCGGTAAGTACAAGGCAGCCTGTTGCTATAGTTAATATGCCTGCAGCTTTACTAATGTAATGGTTGTTTTTGTTCAACAGGTTTTTGTTATTATTGGATATATGAGGATTTGTGCTGTAAAATTAGGCCTTTATTTTCATGCTAGGTTTTTATTTAATCTGATAAAAATCATATAAATAGTTTATTATTTGTCAAAAAAAATATATGAACCCGCTAGCCCAGGTTTTTAAGGAAATTTTATTTTGAAAATCGTTTTAATGGGTATGAAATAAAGGTATATGAGTTTCTTTTTTAAAAAAGGGCTCGTTAAAAAGAGAAGAAATTATAATATACACGCTTTAAATAGCGGGAATTGAGCTGGTTAAGTACCCCTTCTCCTTTGTTCTTTTTATGCTGCCCTCATCTATTTGCAAAATTGCCCAAACACAATTGAGTAAAATTATTACTTTGCAAAAAAATAATAAAAATGAGAACCAACCACGACATAGACTATAAGATCTTCGGAGAAGAGTTACAGTTTGTAGAAATAGAACTGGACCCAAATGAAACTGCTGTGGCAGAAAGCGGTGCTTTTATGATGATGGATAATGGCATAGAAATGCAAACCATTTTTGGAGATGGCAGTCAGCAGCAGGGTGCTGGCGGACTCATGGGTAAATTGCTGAGTGCAGGCAAACGCCTGCTTACCGGCGAAAGTTTATTTATGACGGCATTTACCAATATGGGCCAGGAAAAAAAGCGGGTAAGTTTTGCGGCACCTTATACCGGTAAAATTATTGTGCTTGATCTGCGGGAGCTTGGCGGCAAAGTAATAGCACAAAAAGATGCTTTTTTGTGTGCAGCCAAAGGGGTAAGTATTGGCATTGAATTTCAACGCAGGCTGGGCACCGGCATTTTTGGCGGCGAAGGATTTATTATGCAAAAAATAGAAGGGGATGGGGTTGCCTTTGCACATGCAGGTGGCTATGTGGTAGAAAAAACCCTGCAGGCCGGCGAAATTTTAAAAGTAGATACAGGCTGCGTGGTGGCTTACACATCCGGGATAGATTTTGATATTGAATTTGTAAAAGGAATAAAAAACTTTATGTTTGGCGGGGAAGGATTATTTTTTGCAAAACTGCAGGGACCCGGTAGAGTGTGGCTGCAATCTTTACCCATCAGCAGGCTTGCAGGAAGGATCATGCAATATGGTAATTTAAACAGAAAAGAAGAAGGCGGTTTGTTGGGAGGCATTGGGAATTTGCTGGATGGAAGGGAGTAGGAAAGTTCAAAGTTCAAGGTTCAATGTTCAAAGTTCATTGGTCAAAAGTCAGTAGTTGACATTCGACATTCCACATTCCACATTCGACATTCCACATTCGACATTCCACATAAATTAAGTATTTACTAATTTAATGAACTAGCACATTAGCAAATTATTTCACCATGCATTTCACTCTTCGCCCCTGGGCCATGAACGATTTGGACAGTCTTGTATTGTGTGCCAACAATATCAATATCTCTAAATATTTGATGAACAAATTTCCGTTTCCATACACAAAAGCAGACGGAATAAAATTTATAAATTTTGCAACCTGCGAAACGCCCGCCAATATTTTTGCAATAGAAATAGAAGGCAAAGCCGTAGGTGGTATTGGCATTCATCCTCAAACTGATGTAGAATGCAAAAATGCAGAAATTGGCTACTGGCTTGCAGAACCCTTCTGGGGTAAGGGCGTTATTACCGCAGCCATTTATCAAATGATTGA
>JBKJSJ010000362.1:0-2641 GCA_046595965.1 Ferruginibacter sp. | reverse complement strand
TGATGCCAGCCGTGTATTTAAAGGAATGCGCATGGGTGGCCGTATGGGTCAGGACAGAGTAACTATGAAAGGACTTAAAGTAGTAAAAATATTCGCTGAAAAAAATTATATACTGGTGAGTGGTTCGGTTCCGGGCCATAACGGTTCAATCGTTTTAATTCAAAAATAATATCGAAACCGAAACCGAATCAGGGTCTATAAAATAAAGTACAATGCAACTAGATATATTAAATACAAAAGGCGAAAAAACCGGAAGAACAGTAGAGTTACCGGAAGAAATTTTTGGAATTGAACCCAACGACCACGTTATTTATCTTGCCGTAAAGCAGTTCCAGGGCGCACAACGCCAGGGGTCACACAAGGTAAAAACCCGTGCAGAAGTAAAGGGTTCTTCTAAAAAATTACACAAACAAAAAGGTACAGGTGGTGCCCGTAAAGGTAACCTGCGCAATCCTTTGTATAAAGGTGGTGGTACCATCTTTGGCCCCAAGCCCCATAAGTACGATATTAAATTGAATCGTAAAGTAAAAGACCTGGCCAAAATGAGTGCCCTGGCTTACAAGGCAAAAGATAATGCCATAATCATTTTGGAAGATATGAGCATGGAAGCTCCCAAAACAAAAACTTTTGCAGGTATTCTTAGCAGCTTAAATATTGGCCGCAAAAAAGCTTTGTTTGTTATTCCTGAATACAATGATAATTTATACCTAAGCCTGCGTAATGTGCAGGGTGTAAATGGTACAGTCATCAGCGATATGAACACTTATGATATTCTTAACGCAAATGTGTTAGTATTAACAGAAAGTGCCGCTAAGCTGTTTTCAATAGAAGAAGTAGAGGCGGAAGCATAAACAAAAATACCAATGTGCTGATATGCAAATGAAACAGTAACAGCATTCAAAACATTGGGGATTTAAAAATTGAAAGAATAAATATTCGAATTATAAATTAGCACATTTGCCCATTTGCAAATTTGCACATTATTAAAGTTATGAAACTGTCTGACGTTTTAATAAAGCCTGTTTTATCTGAAAAAGCTAACAAGCAATCAGAAAAAATGAACCGATACACTTTTGTTGTAGATAGGAAGGCAAACAAACTGGAAATTAAAAAAGCTGTTGAGCAGTTTTACGGAGTTCAGGTAGATAATGTAAATACAGCAGTAATGCCGTCTAAACTGAAATCTAAATATACTAAAGCTGGATATATTGTAGGTCGCAAGCCAGCAAAAAAGAAAGCAGTAGTAACTGTTGCAGAAGGTGAAACAATTGATATCTACGGTGCAACTGTTTAAAAAATATTAATGAATGGTAATACTGCTACCGCAAAATGCAGTGATTAATAAAATTAAAAAGTTCCAAAAGTCTCCTTACAGACCAAGGGCAAGAAATTAAAATGGCACTTAGAAAATACAAACCTACCACAGCAGGAACCCGTTGGAGAATAGGTAATGCTTACGCAGAGATTACTACAAACGTTCCTGAAAAATCTTTGCTGGAACCGCAGAAGAATACTGCTGGTCGTAACTCCCAGGGTAGAAGAAGTATGCGCTACATGGGTGGTGGAAATAAAACCATGTACCGGTTGGTAGATTTTAAGAGAAATAAAAAAGATATTCCTGCCACTGTAAAAACGATTGAGTACGATCCAAACCGTACGGCATTTATTGCTTTATTGTCTTATGCAGATGGAGAAAAACGTTATATACTTGCTCCGCAGGGTTTGCAGGTAGGCCAAACCGTTATTAGTGGTGATAATGCAGTTCCCGAACTGGGCAATGCTTTAATGCTCAAAAATATGCCCTTGGGTACCAATGTTCACAATATAGAAATGCAACCCGGGCAGGGTGGTATCCTGGTGAGAAGTGCAGGTACATCTGCACAGTTAAATAACAAAGAAGGAAAATATGCAGTCCTTAAAATGCCAAGCGGCGAGTTAAGAAAAATATTGATTAACTGTTATGCCACCGTAGGTGTTACCAGCAATAGCGACCATAGTTTAGAGAGCATGGGTAAGGCCGGCAGAAACCGTTGGAAGGGTATTCGCCCACGTACAAGAGCAGTAGCCATGAACCCTGTAGATCATCCGATGGGTGGTGGTGAAGGTAGAGCAAGTGGTGGTCATCCACGTAGCAGAAAAGGTAAATACGCTAAAGGACAAATTACCCGTACTAGAGGTAAGGGTTCTGATAAAATGATTCTTACAAGAAGAAACGGTAAGAAATTACCTAACAAATAAAGGATAAAGTTTTATAGTTAAAATGGTTCCGCCTTTGGCAGAACAAATAAACAAAATTTAAAAAAGTATGTCTCGTTCATTAAAAAAAGGTCCTTACATCGAATCAAAGCTTGAAACAAAAGTTTTGGCAATGACTGAAGGAAAAATTAAAAAAGGTGTATTAAAAACATGGAGTCGCAGGAGTACAATTTCTCCTGATTTCGTAGGCCACACTTTTGCAGTACACAACGGAAATAAATTTATTCCTGTTTATGTTACAGAGTTCATGGTAGGACACAAACTCGGAGAGTTTGCACCAACAAGAAATTTCAGAGGTCACTCAAGTAAAAAAATGTAATAAAAAATGATGGTGGATGGTTGAAAGTTAAAGTTGATAAACTTTAAACCTTAAACCTTAAACCTT
>JBKJSJ010000152.1:0-6428 GCA_046595965.1 Ferruginibacter sp. | reverse complement strand
ATTTTCATAAAAGCGATTAAGCTATTTGTGGATATACCCGGTATTACCTCTTTTACAACAATAATTTGTCATCATTATTTTTTGGCTATTTTTATAAATATTGCTGCCAGCTTTTAAAGGGTGATGATGATTATTGCTTTTTAGATATCTGCCAAAATCGTTAACCACCGCCGGAATTGCCTCATTTTCATTTACTATTCTTTTTAAAATTTTTTGTGAAATACTATGCCTATTGAGCTACCAATTTTTCTCCGTTTTATTTTTAAATTTAAATTAATTTAAAAACAATAAAATGCGCTAAGGCTGAATATTATAAAAAAATTTTTACAAATCTTCCAGCATCTTTACCACACCTTCCCTTTGCAAAATCAGGTAGCCCAGCCGGTCGTTGCTAATGCCATTTCGGAGCTGGTAGCTAAAACTTAGTTGCCCATCTGTAACAGTGGTTTCAAAATAATTGAAACTTAAGTTGGGATGTATTTTTAAAGCCTCGCCTATTTCGTATAAATGCGTAGAGAGAATAAAGAGCGAATTATTTATTTTTAGTAAACCTTCTATTACCGCTGTGCTGCACTTCATAGCATCCTGCACATTGGTGCCTTTAAACAATTCATCAATAAGAATGAGCCATTTTCTTCCATCATTTATTTTGCTTACAGTGGCTTTAATGCGTTGCACTTCGTTAAAAAAATAACTTTCGCCCCTGGCTATATTATCCAGCACATTAATATTGCTGAGCAAGCCATCAAACACAGAAAGCTGCATGCGCTCTGCAGGTACGCCCATGCCTGCATGTGCCAAAAAAACTGCCGTGCCCACCGCTTTTATAAAAGTACTTTTGCCCGCCATGTTGGCCCCGGTTAAAAATAAAAAATTGCTTTGCCTGTTCAGGCTTACATCGTAAGGCACAGCTTTGGGCAAGAGAATATGATACAAATTTTTTACTTCAATTTCCGGCTGTCCGTTTTTAGTAAACTCCGGAAAAACAAGGTTAAGATTTTTTACTGCCATTGCCATTCCATACCAGGCATCTAACTGAGCATAAATGCTTACCAGGTCCAGCATATTTTGTTTGTAATGGTATCGTAGAAACTGTGCCAGTTGCAGTTGTTGTGGAACGGGCATATCAGCAGCTTTACTGTAGGGGTCTAAATCTTTTAAATGAGTGGAGCTGGTAATTTTGTGTGCAGTTAATAATAATTTTTTAAGCGGGGCAGGACATGCTTCCAATAAAAAATTTTGTACAATAGCCTGCATGCCTTTAATAAAATCGAAGCAATGGGTAACTGAATATTTTACGAGAGAAAAATCGGGACCGTGCAATAATTTATAACTCATAGCACCTACCGCCGAAACGTGCGCAGGCAGTGGATCTATGCTGGTTTCATAAAAACGTTCTACCACCATCACGGTGCCATTACTTATCTGTATGGGCCATAAGTGCAGGTTGTTTTTTATTAAACGTATCGTTTGCTGCACCCCTTCAATGGCTTCTGCCGTGGACAAGGGAGTGCGAAGATTTTTTTTAAGTTGTTCTTTTCCATTAGTTGTTCTGGTAAAATTAATCGTATTAAAAACAGAAAAATCTTCTTCTGCATTAAAAATAGCCAGATCGTGTAACGAGGTTTTATCTATTTCCATTTTGTGGTTTAATTATCTGTCAAAGGAAAGCCGTTGACCTTTGTATGATTCATTGAAGCTGCCATTTGCATATACGATGTTTCCGTTTACCATCGTTTGCAGAATGCTTGCAGGAAATGTAAAGCCCTGTAACGGGCTCCACCCACATTTGTAATAAATATTATTTGGTGCAACAATGGCTGGCTTATTTAGATCAACCATTACCAGGTCGGCATAAAATCCTTCTTTAATGTATCCCCGTTCTTTTATCTGGAAACAATCGGCCACAGCATGGCTCATTTTCTCCACCATTTTTTCTAAAGAAATTTTGCCGATGCTGTTGTAATATAGCATAAGTGCTATAGAATGCTGCACCAATGGCAGGCCAGCATGCGCCTGCTCGTATGTGCCCTCTTTTTCTGAGAGCAGGTGTGGCGCATGGTCGGTAGCTATTACATCCAGCCGGTCATCCAGCAGGGCTTGCCATAAAGCCTCTTTATTAAAAGCAGCTTTTATTGCAGGATTGCATTTTATTTTATATCCCAGGCGTTCGTAATCATCGGCAGTAAAATGAAGATGATGTACACAAACTTCTGCCGTAATTCTTTTTTCTTTTAATGGGAGCATATTGCCAAACAACTGCAATTCTTTTTGTGTGCTGATGTGCAGGATGTGCAGGCGGCTGTTGTATTTTTTAGCAAACTGAATGGCAATGAGAGAAGATTCAAAACAGGCTTCTTCATTGCGGATGATGGGATGATCTTCAGCCGATAGTTCTAACCCACTTTGTTTAAAAGCTTCATAATTTTTTCGGATGATTCTTTCATCTTCACAATGGGTGGCTATTAAAACTTCGCTTTCGCTAAAAATCCGGTTTAGTGTGCTGTGGTTATCTACCAGCATATTTCCGGTGCTGCTTCCCATAAATATTTTTATGCCGCACACATTCTTTTTTTGTTGATTAATGCGCAGCACTTCTTCTGCATTATCATTACTTACGCCCATAAAAAAAGAATAATTGGCCAGGGAAGTTTGCCGGGCTATTTCATATTTATCTTCCAGCAAATTTAAAGTAAGTGCATTTGGAATAGTGTTGGGCATTTCCATAAAACTTGTAACACCGCCTGCAACTGCAGCTTTGCTTTCAGAATAAATACTGGCTTTGTGTGTAAGACCGGGTTCCCGGAAATGTACCTGGTCGTCTATAGCTCCTGGCAGCAGATGTTTGCCTTCGCCATTAATTTCTGTAACGTTTCCGGTTACTTCAATTGCATTATCCACCCGTTCTATCCTTTCAGCATTTATTAATACATCTTTGGCCTCAATTTTTCCTTCATTTACTACCAGTATGTTTTTAAAAAGATATTTTTGCATATCTTGAATGTATAGATTTTTAATTTAACCAAAACTCGATGCAAATTATTAAAAGCTTTTTCAAACTATTTGTTTTTGTTTGCCCGGTAACCGCCATTGCACAATCTACCTATTTAAACCAGGGTGCAGAAGAATATCATCTTATAGACCGCCTGGAAATTAAGCAACAAACCAATACCCATTTAAACTTTTCTACCCTTAAACCTTATAACCGTAAAGCTATAGTAAGGGAGGCAGAATTTTTGGATAGTGCCAGGATGGGCTATTTAGATTCTAGCGGCGCTGATAAATACAAAGAATGGACAGACCTTAGTTTATCAAAGCTGGATGAATATAACCTGCGCAGTTTATATATGAATAACAGCGAATGGGTAACTGGCCCCCAGGAAGATTTTATGAGTAAACGCCCTATACTAAACGCCTTTTATAAAACAAAGGCTAACATGATAGAGGTAAACAACAAAGATTTCTTTTTGGCGGTAAACCCTGTGTTGCAATTTAGTTTATCTAAAGAATCGGATAACAGCAACAACGTTTTTTTAAATACCCGTGGTGTAAGTGTGAGGGGCTTGATTGGGCGTAAAGTTGGGTTCTCCTCTTTTATTACAGAAAACCAGGAGCGGGGCCCACAATATTTTCAGGATAAGGTGAATGCAGAAAGGGCAGTACCCGGCGTAGGATTTTATAAGGATTTTAAAACTACCGCTTTCGATTATTTTGATGCAAGAGGTTATATAACTTTTAATGCAGCAAAATTTATAGACTTTCAACTTGGCTACGATAAAAATTTTATTGGCAATGGATACCGCAGTTTGTTCCTGAGCGATTGGGGAAACAGTTATTTGTTTGCCAAGATAAATACCCGGATATGGAAACTGAATTACCAGAATATTTTTATGGAACTAATGCCACAATTTAAAAAAAGTGGCGACAACCTTATACCCAGAAAATATGCAGCCATGCATCACCTGAGCATGAATGTAACCAAATGGTTAAATGTAGGATTGTTTGAAGGCGTGATTTTTGGCCGGCAGGATCATTTTGATTTTCAATACCTGAACCCCATTATTTTTTACAGGCATGTAGAAGGCACGGTGGGCAGTCCTGATAATGCAGTGGCCGGGCTGGACTTTAAAGCCAATATTGCACATCGGGTGCAGGTGTATGGGCAGTTATTATTAGATGAATTTATTTTGAAAGAAGTAAAAAATAATCCTACAAGCTGGGTAAATAAATTTGGCATACAGGCAGGCGTTAAATACATTGATGCATTTGGAATTAAAAACCTGGATCTGCAATTGGAAACTAACAGGGTAAGGCCATTTACTTATTCTCACAACGATACCATTGCTAATTATACTCATTACAATCAAGTGCTTGCGCATCCTTTGGGTGCTAATTTCCAGGAAGTAATCGGTATTGTTCATTATCAGCCCGCAGCTAAATGGGTTATTTATGCAAAAACTATTTATTACCAAAAAGGCTTAGATACAGCAGGTATTAATTTTGGTGGAAATATTTTTAGAGATTATAGAAGCCGTGCTGCCGACAAGGGATTTAAGGTGGCCGGCGGAAATAAAGCTACCTGCTTTAATGCACTGCTGCAGGTAAGTTATGAGTTTAGAGAAAATTTATTTTTTGATCTGTCTGCACAGCAAAGAAATTTTTCTACAGCATTGGGTACAGGAAATAGAAACAGTACTTTAATAACAGCAGGACTAAGGCTTAATATGTTTAAGAGAACCTACGATTTTTAAATGAGCAAATTATTTTAGCGGAAGCGATGGGAAGACGAAATATTTTTTTTAAGAGAAAAAAAATTGTTTACCGTCTTTTCTTTTTTAGGATATTGTAAATAATTTTTTATTTTTCTCTATTTTATTTTGCTGGCTAATTCTTATACCAAATTGAATTTCATTATAGGCCAATAACAATAGAATTCAATGCAATGATTGTACATCATACTATGAATAAGTCTATTTACTTTTTTAAAGGAGAGTCTTTTAGATAAAATACATACTTTAGCGGTTGTATCATCTGTTTTTTGTGGAGTAGTTTTACTATTCTACTGTAAGAGAAAAAGTTATGGTTCTTGCATTAATTTTATCAATCACATTTGAGAATTTTAAATCTTTGTCTCTGCTGTGTACATTGCTAAGTCCCCAGCCTACTTTTATTTCGGGGGTTAATACAAACACCGGAAAATAAAAATGAAAGCCAACGCCCAGTTCGGCGCCGTAATCAAATTTATTTAGCTTTATCAGGCTTTCTGCGTTTTTATCTCCTTTGTTTCCGCCAAAATCATATTCGGCTTTTACGCCCGTCATCATGTAAACTTTAAAATTGTTTATACGGTCACTGCTAAATTTAATCTGAACAGGAAAAGCCATTGCAATACCCTGCACCTTACGAATGCTTACACTATCTTCTCCTGCGGGTTTATTGGGGTATCTTAAATTATACTGAAATGCTTTTTCTGTAAATACGAGGTTGAGGGGGTAAGTGCGGATATCAAAATGACTGCCCAGTCTAATATTAACCAACCCAGCCAGGTTTATACCGGTGCTATTAATACTTTCTACCACCATTACACTATCATACTGCAGAAAACGTGGGTGATGGGTAAAACTATAGTGAGCCCTGTTGGCACCAACAGTAATGCCAAAATGAAAAGCAGATTCATCATGATTTTCCTGGTTTAAATAACGTTCCTGCGTAAACGCAATAACCGGGCACAGTATGAATGCAAATAATAATTGTGTTATTTTTTTTCTCCGCAATAGATGCTGCATATTCCTACACTCAGTGGTTTATATTGTAAGTTTACATAGCCCAGATTATCCAGGATATGCGTAAAATTTTTTCCTTCCGGAAACTTCTTAATTGATGCGTCGAGATATTGGTATGCGCTGCGGTTTTTAGAAAACAGTTTACCCATATTGGGGGTTACTATCTTCATGTAAAGATTATAGAAAGATTTTACAAAAGGCATTTTGGGTTGGCTGAATTCGAGCACCACCAGTTTTCCGCCTGGCCTGAGTACTCTTAAAATTTCTGATAAACCTTTTTCAAGATTTTCAAAATTACGCACCCCAAATGCTACTGTTACTGCGTCAAACGAATTGTCATCAAAATTTATTGTTTCACTATCTCCCTTTAACAATTCTATAGCATGCTGCAATTTCAGTTTCTGTATTTTTTTTCTTCCAATTTCCAGCATTCCTTCGCTTATATCAATTCCTGTTATGCTATCAGGTTTAAGCAAACCCGATGCCATAATAGCTACATCGGCAGTGCCGGTAGCCACATCCAGTATTTTTTTTGGTTGAAGATCTTTCAGGTATCCCAATGCTTTTTTCCGCCACCTGGTATCGAGCCCTGCACTCAGGAATCCGTTTAAGAAATCGTACCGGTGTGCAATATCATCAAACATG
>JBKJSJ010000021.1:0-6281 GCA_046595965.1 Ferruginibacter sp. | reverse complement strand
AGATGCCATTAAAAGCAGGGCCAAGCTCGATTTTAGCGAAGAGGAACGCCCCTTTGGCATACAGATTTTTGGCGGCGATGAAGATGCCATGGCTATGAGTGCCCGCATTTGCGAAACCGTAAACCCCGACCTGGTAGATATTAATTTTGGCTGCCCGGTAAAAAAAGTGGTAAACAAAGGTGCCGGCGCCGGCGTGCTAAAAAATATAGACCTGATGGTGCGGCTAACCGAAGCCGTTATTAAAAGCACTAAACTTCCTGTGACGGTAAAAACAAGATTGGGCTGGGATGACAACACAAAAAATATAGAAGAAGTAGCCGAGCGCCTGCAGGATATTGGTGTGCAAGCCCTGGCCATTCATGGCCGCACCCGGTGCCAGTTATACAAGGGCGAGGCAGACTGGACGCTGATAGGAAAAGTAAAAAACAACCCTCGCATTCATATTCCCATTTTTGGCAATGGCGATATAGACAGCGGCCAAAAAGCCCTGGAATATAAAAACCGTTATGGCATAGATGGTATTATGATTGGCCGTGCCGCTATTGGCTACCCTTGGATATTCAGGGAAATAAAACATTACCTGCACACACAAACTGTATTACCATCTCCTACATTGCAGGAACGACTGGAAGTGTGCCGCACTCATTTAAAAAAATCTGTGGAATGGAAAGGCCCGATTGTGGGCATTTTTGAAATGCGCAGGCATTACACCAATTATTTAAAAGGCCTGCCGGGTATAAAAGAATTTCGCTACAGATTAGTAACGCTTTCTTCACCCGAAGAAATAAACGAAGTGCTGGATGAAGTGGCCGAACATTATAAAGACTACACTTTTGAGCGTACACCGATAGAGATTATTAATTATCATGAAAAGTGCCCGTTGTAAAGCCAGGGTAGGCACCGAAGGTCAGACCCGCAAAAACTTTAAGAAGAATGAAGTTGGGTTGGGGGTTCTATTGCCTGTGCAATTTCTTTACCCATCGGATCTATGGCTGCTTCAAAAAAATGAGTGAGATGCCCTTCTTCATCAATTAAATATTTACAAAAATTCCAGGAAGGAGCCACATAGTTCCAGCCGTTTTTGTTTTCATCCGTAAGCCATTGGTACACTTCATGCTGATTTTCATTTTTTATAACCGTTGATTTTTGTGCCAATGGAAATGTAACTCCATAATTTATTTTACAAAATTGCTCAATGCTTTCATCTCCCCCTTTTTCCTGCTCGCCAAAATCATTTGCCGGGAAACCGATGATCTGCAAACGGCCATTGGATTTTTCATGCAATGCCTGCAGTCCTTCGTATTGGTTGGTAAACCCACAGTCGGAGGCGGTGTTTACTATCATTACTTTTTTATTTTTCAGTTCACTAAAATGCAAGAGTTTTCCATTATTCAATGTTAGCTTTAAATCGTAGAAAGATACAGGAGCCATTGTTTTTGATTGTAGTTTTTTATTATTTTTTCCAAGCAGGGATGTGAGCGAATTTAAAACGGGGTAGAATAGCTGCAATGCTTTTTGCCTTATCGTCATATTTATTATTTAGCCTATTAATTTTTTAAACATAGATAACCTTCCTTTGTAGGGAGGATATTTTAAAGAAGGGTCAATCCATACAGGTGATTTTACAACTCCCTTTTTATGACTGAAAGTATCAAAACTAAAATGGCCATGATAGCTACCCAAACCACTGGAACCTCTTCCGCCAAAAGGCAGGTTATGGTTTAACAAATGTACGCTGGCATTGTTTACACAGCCGCCCCCAAAAGATACTGACTGCAGCCATTGCTTTTCTTTTTGGCTATCAGAAGTAAAAACATAAAACGCCAGCGGATTTTTATTTTTTTGTATAATCGCCAAAGCCTCTTCCATTTTTGTAAACGATATGATAGGCAATATGGGCCCAAATATTTCATCTCTCATTATTGCTCCATCCAGGTTAATAGTATCCATTAAAGTGGGCTCTATAAATAATTTTTGGCTATCCGTTTTCCCACCAAACAAAATATTGCCATCATTAAAATAAGTAACCAGGCGGTCAAATTGTTTTTGGTTTATAATTTTACCATAATCATAACTTTCAGCAGCACTTCCTTTAAAGAAACCTTCAATGGCTTTTTTTAATTCTGTAATCAGTGCTTCTTTTTGCGATGCATGCACCAGAACATAATCTGGTGCCACACACATTTGACCAGCGTTTGAAAATTTTGGAAAAGCAATTCTTTTTGCCGCTACTTTTATATCTACTTTTTCTTCTACTACACAGGGGCTTTTGCCTCCTAATTCCAGGGTTACAGGCACCAGGTTTTTTGCAGCAGCCTGATAAATTATTTTTCCTACTGCTGTGCTGCCGGTATAAAAAACATGATCAAAAATAAAGTTATCCATCATTGGGGGAATTACGGAAGCGCCATCTCCTTCTGTAAATAAAATATAATTTTCATCAAAAGTTTGCAAGATCATTTTTTTCATTACTGCCGATATAGCCGGTGCAAATTCTGATGATTTTAATACCACACAGTTGCCTGCTGCCATAGCGCCTATTAAAGGTGTAAATAATAATTGAAACGGATAATTCCACGGACTTATAATAAGAACTACCCCCAGCGGCTCTGCAATTATAAAACTTTTAGATGGAAGGTTTGCCAGGTTGGTACTCACCCGCTTTGGCTTCATCCACTTACTTAAATTACCGATTGCATTCTTAAGTTCAGAAAGAAAAAAACCATTTTCGGTTATCCAGCATTCTTCAGGGCTTTTTTTTAAATCTGTATGCAGGGCTTCAAATATTTGCAACTCATTTTCCTTAACCACAGCCTGTAATTTTTGCAATTGCTGTTTTCTAAATTCATATTCTTTGGTAACACCGGTCTCAAAAAAGATACGCTGTGCTATTAATTTATTTACAAGCTCCATTTGCATAAATTTGTTTTTAAAGTTAGAACAATTCCCCATGACAGAAGAGCAATATATGCAGCAGGCAATTATAGAAGCACAAAAAGCTTTTGATAAAGAGGAAGTTCCGGTGGGAGCTATTGTGGTAATGCAAAATAAAATTATTTCCAGGGCTCATAACCAGGTAGAGTTGCTCACAGACAGCACCGCCCACGCAGAGATTCTGGCCCTTACCACAGCCTATAATTTTTTGGGTAGCAAATATTTGCCAGAAGCCACTTTGTACGTAACCGTAGAACCCTGCCTTATGTGCAGCGGTGCTTTGTACTGGAGTAAAATTGGCCGCATTGTTTTTGGTGCAACCGATGATAAAAACAGTTACCGAAGGGTTACTGGCGATAATAATCCTTTTCATCCTAAAACGGAAATTACGGGAGGAATTTTGGAGGAGGAATGTGGCAGGCTGATGAAAGATTTTTTTAAGCGTAAAAGATGAGCGCAATCATTTTCGAAATTAGAAACATCCATTTAAAATAAATGGCTTTACAATATTTAGGCTTTAATTTTGCGATATAAAAAATAATAATACATTTTAAAATTTTAAAAATTATACATTATGGCATTTACTTTAAACCCCCTTCCTTACGCTTACGAAGCATTAGAGCCACATATTGATACGCTCACTATGCAGATACATCATGACAAACACCACCAGGCTTATGTAGATAACCTAAACAAAGCAGTAGCAGGTACAGACAATGAAACAAAATCGCTGGAGGACCTGGTAAAAGCGGCAGGCAGCATTAGCCCTGCCGTGCGCAACAATGGTGGAGGCCACTGGAACCATGGCTTTTTCTGGGAAAGCCTTGCAGCCAATGCGGGCGGCTCAGCAACAGGAAAATTGGCTGAAGCCATAAACGAAGCTTTCGGTTCTTTTGATGCATTTAAAGAAAAATTTGCTGCCGCAGGTATGACCCGTTTCGGTAGTGGCTGGGCATGGCTCATCGTTAAAGACGGCAAGCTGGACGTAAGCTCTACACCCAACCAAGACAATCCTTTGATGGATGTGGCAGAAGTAAAAGGCACACCCGTTTTAGGAGCCGATGTGTGGGAGCATGCCTATTATTTAAGATACCAGAATAAGCGTGCAGATTACCTGGCTGCATTTTGGAATGTAGTAAACTGGAATAAAGTGGCAGAACGATTTGCAGAGATTACTACTTAATTTTTTAAAAAAATAATTTTGTAAAAGTTTGAAACTTTTTATAAAATTTAATGCCTGATCTTATTTAGCTGCAAAATTATTTTGCAGCTTTTTTTATTGCCTGTGAATGAGCAATAAGTTCTACAAAAATTGCCTGCAGAAATTGCGATCTTATAATTTAGCTATTGATATTTTTAGTGGCAGCATCTTTGGTACAGTATGCAGGTACACTCCATTTTTAAACTTAAATTATTTTTATGCCATTTATTAAATCAGCCCAGGCAGGTGGGGAACCTATCAATATATATTATGAAGACCTGGGCAAAGGAAAACCAGTAGTTTTTATTCATGGCTGGCCACTGAGCGGTGCCATGTGGGAATACCAGGTTACACAATTGCCACAGCAGGGAATGCGCTGTATTGCTTACGACAGAAGAGGGTTTGGAAAATCTGACCGGCCTTTTGGAGAATACGATTATAATACGCTGGCAGGAGATTTAAAATCATTGCTGGATGAGCTGGATTTAAATGATGTAACCCTTGTTGGATTTTCTATGGGCGGTGGAGAAATTGCCAAATATTTTTCTTTACATGCAGGAGCAAGGGTAAGCAAAGTTGTATTAGTAAGTGCCGTAGTTCCATATATGCTGCAAACAACGGATAATCCTGATGGTGTGCCACAGGAAGAATTTGATAAAATGGCTAAGGCTATGATAGAGGACAGACCTGCATTTATGGAAGGATTTAATGATGACTTTTTTGGCGTATCCATGGGCAATCACCCGGTGAGTGATGCTTTTTTAACCAACAGTTTAATAAAAACGATGGATGCTTCTCCCATTGCCACACTTAAATGTGCGCAGGCTTTTTCCTCTACCGATTTCAGGCAGGATGTAATAAAAATAAATGTACCTACCTTAATCATTCATGGAGATAAAGATAAAACGGTGCCCATAAAACCAACGGGTGAGGAAACTGCCAGGTTATTACCTGCTGCTACTTTTAAAATATATGAAGATGCTCCACACGGTTTATGGTACACACACAAAGAACAACTTAACCAGGATTTAATAGATTTTATTTAATCAATGATACGAATCAAATAAAAAACTCCCAAAACGGGAGTTTTTTATTTAAAGAAATACTAATTCTTTTTATCCGGTACAAATAACATAGATATAGAGTTTACACAATGCCGGGTATTTTTTTGCGTAAATCCTTCGCCCAAAAATACATGCCCAAGGTGCGCATCGCAGTTGGCACAAACAATTTCTGTACGCATCCCATCCGGATCGCTGATTTTTTTTACGGCCCCTTTTATTTCATCATCAAAACTGGGCCAGCCGCAATGCGAATCAAATTTAGAATCAGACTTATACAAAGCTGCATTGCACCGCTTGCAGATGTAAGTTCCTTTTTCACTATTCTTGAGCAAGTCGCCAGTACCGGGATATTCAGTGCCCTTGTTTACAATGACTCTTTCTTCTTCTGGAGTTAATTTATTCCATTCCATGGGAGATGTTTTTTTAGAAGTGGCTGTTGGAGCTATGCCGGCTTTTTTTTGCCCACAGGCAGTAAATACTAGCAGCATACAACAAAATAAACAATTAAATATTTTCATGATGCCTACAATTTACAATAACATACGTGGCCGTAGATTGTTTTAGTTGTTAAAAAAACAATACATCTTTAGAAAAGTTTGGAACTTTTCTAAAGTGATCAATAGCCGAAGTTTTTTCAAGGAACCGGGTCGTGGCCGTGCGGACCCCATGGATGGCATTTACCTATTCTTTTTATGGTGAGCCAGAAACCTTTAATAGGGCCATACTTCGTAAATGCTTCTATTCCATATTGGGAACAGGTAGGGGTAAACCTGCATTTGGGCCCCAGCAATGGCGAAAGAATCCATTGATAAAGTTTTATAAGAAAAATAAATGGCCAGCTAAGAATTTGTTTCCAGTTTTTCATGGCTCAGTTTAAGGAGACGTTTAAGAGCTATATTCATTTTTTCTGCAATCAATTCGTAAGGGGGCAGCTCTTTGCCTACAAATAAAAAAAATACCGACAATGTTTTATTGTTTTGCTGCAGCCAATGCTGCAAGTCGTTTTTCTGCAGGCGGTATGCTTCTCTCATCAGCCTTTTTACCCGGTTTCTATCTACAGCTTTCTTAAAATTTCTGCTGCT
>JBKJSJ010000002.1:0-7005 GCA_046595965.1 Ferruginibacter sp. | reverse complement strand
TTCGTCTTCACCCATTGCTTTTAGTATGGTTCTTACGGGTAACTTTTTTGCTTTCTCCGAAATATAAAATCCCCCATTCGGGCCACGTACAGAACTTACTATTTTATTGTTCTTTGTCAAGGCCTGCAATATTTTAGCCGTAAACGATTGGGGAGAATCTATAGCCCTGGAAATTTCATCAATACTTATTTTATTTTCTTCGCTGCTTTTTTGGGCTATATAAATGGTGGCCCTAAGGGCGTATTCCGTTGCTTTAGAAAACATAATTTTATTTTAAATGAAACTAATAAATTCTATTTAACCTTAATCCTGGTTAAAAATATTACCATTTGTCCATTCCGCATAAGAATCTTTCGTTTCATATAATTTTAATCGTCCCAGTTTTATTTCACAGGGTAGTTTTGCTACCAGTGTTTGTTGTATGAACAGCAGTATATTTTCTGCAGTTGGTTCTGCAGGCCAGGTGACTACGTTTTCGTGCAGCAAAAATGATGGATGCTCCTGCAGGTATGCCTGGGATAGCACCAGTTTATGATCAATTTTATCTATTACAGCAGCATTCACCAGTTTTTTAATTTGTTTAAAATCTATCACAAAGCCCGGGGAAGTAATATAATCAGTGTAGGGGATGGGCGTATATACGGTCACATGCAGTTCGTAAGAATGACCATGAATATTTTTGCACGCACCTGGGTAGCCATGTATGGCATGCGCCATTTCAAAATGAAATATTTTTGTTAAGCTCAGCATTTTATTTTTTGAATAACTGCATTCACCCGGTAAAAAAAGTGGCGACGGATGAATATTTGAGTTAGGTTGTGTAAAAATAAATAAGGACAAAAATATCTTTAAATATTATCTTTGCCTAATAATTCTATTTTATTGTGTATTAAATCAGCGGCATTATTTATAAACAATTGTAGATTAATTTATTGAAAACAGTATGAAAAAAATTTATAACAACAACAACCGTTGGATACAATCTTTGCAGCTTAATATAAAAATTTATACTGCCTGGCGTCTGCAGTTTTATGTTAGTTTGATTAAAACATATCTTAAAAAAAATTCTGTTTGCTAATGAGGGGAATCATTGGGTAAATACAAGCGTTTAGTTAGACCGGGCCCACTTTAATGGAAAAAATGGGCTTTAAGATGAATGCTTTTGATAAACGATATTACTATATGCTATGCAAAAATTAATTAATTATAAGCTGCCATCCGATTCTATCACCATCAAAACTGAAGTGGTTTGCCCAAATGATACCAACCCTATGGGCATACTGCAGGGTGGCCGCCTTGTAGAATGGATGGACATAGCAGCAGCCGTTTGTGCACAAACACATGCCGGCAAAATTTGTGTAACCGCCTCCATTAACCAGGTAGATTTTAATGCCGCAGCAAGAGTGGGAGACATCATCACCATTAACGCTGGTATTACAAGGGCTTTTAATAGCTCTATGGAAATATTTGTACATGCTTTTGCAAGACAGGTTACAGCCGGTAAAAAGTATTTAATAAGCGAAGCCTATTTTACGTTTGTGGCCCTGGATGAAAATGGAAAAACTACACAGGTGATACCATTGAAGCCAGTTACGGCTTTTGAGAAAAAGCAATTTAAAGCAGCGTTAATAAGAAAAGAAATAATTGCTAATAAAAAAAAATAACAATTATTGTAGTTGAAGTATGAGAATGAGAAAAATTGAATTGTTATCACCAGCAGGTAATTTTGATTGCATACAGGCGGCTATAAATGCAGGTGCCGATGCTATATATTTTGGGGTAGAGCAATTAAATATGCGAACCCGTTCTTCCGGATCATTTTCCATCAGCGATATTAAAGAAGTAAGTGTACGGTGCAAATCAAATGGCATTAAAGCGTACATCACTCTTAATACGGTGATGTATGAACATGATATGCAGTTGCTGCAGGCAATTTTAAAAGAAGTAAAGCAACACGGCATTGATGCTGTTATTGCATCAGACTTTGCTGTGATAGAATATTGCAACCAATTGAGTATCTCGCTTCATATTTCTACACAGGCCAATATAAGTAATATAGAAGCTGTGCAGTTTTATGCCCGTTTTGCCGATGTGCTGGTACTGGCAAGAGAGCTTACATTAAAACAGGTAGATTATATCTGCAAAGAAATAAAAAGAAAAAAAATTATAGGGATATCAGGAGCGTTAATAAAAATAGAGGTATTTGTGCATGGTGCTTTGTGCATGGCTATATCGGGCAAATGCTATTTGAGTTTGCATGCACAAAATGCCTCGGCCAACCGTGGAGCCTGCTTGCAAAACTGCCGCCGGGCGTATATTGTTAAGGATGCAGAAACCAATGAAGAGCTGCTGGTAGATAATGAATACATTATGTCGCCAAAAGATCTATGTACTCTTGAAGTATTACCACAGTTATTGAACTGTGGGGTAGATGTTTTAAAAATAGAAGGAAGAGGCAAGGGTGCCGATTATGTTTATACAGTAACACAATGTTACCGGGAGGCACTGCAGGCAATTGAATATAATAGCTATACAAATGATAAAGTAGCAGATTGGTTAAAGCGATTGTCAACAGTTTACAACCGTGGGTTTTGGGAAGGTTACTATTTAGGACACCGCTTGGGCCAATGGACAACTCAGCCGGGTTCTGTTGCAACCGAAAAAAAAATTTATGCAGGAAGGGGGAGCAAATATTATCCCAAAATAAAAGTGGGAGAATTTATTATTGAAGCCGGAAGTGTAAAAGCCGGCGATACCTTAATGATCAACGGACCTGTTATTGGTATGGTAAAAGAAAAAATGGAAACACTTACCGTAAATGGAAAAAATGCTTCCATTGCTGTAAAAGGTGAAAAAATAACTTTTCCTTGTGGCAGCAAAATTACTGCCGGGGATAAACTTTATAAAATTGTGGAAACTGGTTATGCCTGATATTATTTTCTACCGGAATAAATGTATTGGTTGCGGCATTTGTTTTGAACAGCAACCAGATCTTTGGCGCATGTCTAACAAAGATGGTAAAGCTACTTTGGTAAGATCCATTCTAAAAAAAGAGCTGTTTGTATTACGCATCAGCAACATTCTTCAACAACAAACGGAGCTGGTCTTAAAGGCATGCCCTGTAAAAATTATTAAAATATCATGAACCAAACCATCATCCAATTTCTACAAAAACAAACGGGAGCCACTGTAAGCTGCGTAGATGAAAAGAGCAGGCCCTACTGTTTTAGTTGCTTTTATGCATTTAATTTTGAGGAAGGGCTGCTCTATTACAAATCATCTGCAGATACCCATCATGCTCAATTGATGAATACAAATCCCTTTATAGCCGGCACGGTGCTTCCCGATAAACTCAACAGGCTGGTAGTAAAAGGAATACAGTTTGAAGGGATTATCTTAGAACCTTCCCATTCAAACTCGGAAGAAGCTTCCAAATGTTATTATAAAAAACATCCGCTGGCACTGGCTGTTCCTGGCATTATCTGGGCCATACAAATAAATCATATTAAAATGACGGATAGCACCCTTGGTTTTGGTAAAAAAATAACCTGGGGCAGAGATGAATAAATAAAAATTTGTGTTTAACAATAATAAAGGATAATATTGTCTTTATATATCACTATCTTTACATTGGTAAATTATAAAAAATTCAATATTCTAATTATAATCAATGAATTATTCTCCTCAACATAAATTTCATATTCCAGTAATGGGTTTGGCTTATACTATAGACAGTCCTATTAAAGTAGCCCGTTTTGGTATTTCATCTGTTATCTCTATTGTAGAAGACAGGTTGGTAGAAATGATGCGGAGCTATTATTACCCAACCATCAATAAAGAATACAAGCCCATCAGTACCAGTGAAACAGATTACAGGGCTAAGCGAATAACAGATTATCTTAATCTGGTAAATACTATTGTAAAAACCCAGGTAGAAAAACTAAGGGATGCTGCTTTTGAAAAAGGTTCTGAAATAGTAAAATATTTTGAGATGCTGCCGGATGACAGTCCTTTAAAAAAAATGTACCGGCAAATGGCAAAGACAAATAATTTACCGGAAAAAGAAAAGATAGAAACATACCTGCGCACACAAATAAAGCCTGGAAGTATTGATGTAAACATCATGACCAAAACAGACCGCAATAATTATGATAAAAATGGCGAACTGCTGGAAGATGGATCTGATGCGGTATCGGCACTGAGAGGTTATGCAAAAAGTGAACTTAGCAATTCTTCTGTAATATTTTCTGCAGGAATGAACCCAAGGCTATATAACTACCTGGGAAACTGCAGTGAGTTTAATGTGAATGTTGACGGCGGATTTACCAAAAAAGTAATTATAAAAGTAAGCGACTATCGTTCTGCATTAATACAGGGAAAATACCTGGCCAAAAAAGGAATTTGGGTAAGTGAGTTCAGGATAGAATCTGGCCTTAACTGTGGTGGGCACGCCTTTGCCACCGATGGTTATTTAATGGGCCCCATACTGGAAGAATTTAAATTAAATAAACAGGAACTGATAGATACGCTCTTTGAAATTTATAACACTGCTCTCTTTAATAAAACCGGAAGAAAATTTATTTATTCTCCCGAAATGGTTTTTTCGGCACAGGGTGGCATTGGTACTTATGAAGAAGATGATTTTTTGCACCGCTATTACAATATAGAAAGTACCGGCTGGGGCACACCATTTTTGCTGGTGCCCGAAGCTACCACTGTAGATGAAGACACATTGAAATTATTGTGCGCTGCCAAAGAAAAAGACATTGTACTTAGCCGCAACTCTCCACTGGGTGTACGATTCTTTTACCTGAAAGGTACTACCGCCGAAAATGAAAAATTATTGCGCATCAAAAAAGGAAGGCCTGGGAGTCCCTGCACCGAAAAGCACCTTGGCTTTAATACAGAGTTTACTAAAGAACCTATTTGTACAGCATCCAGGAAATACCAGGAATTAAAAATTGCACAGTTGCAATCGCTTGGTCTTAAAGAGAAGGAATATAAAATACAACTGCAGGATGTATTGGATAAAGAGTGTTTGTGTGTAGGCCTTAGCAATGCCGCAGCCATCAATTACGAACAGGTATTCATCAAAAAATTGAATGCCGTAACTATTTGTCCGGGTCCAAATATTGCAAACTTTAGCCAGGTAGTTTCGCTGCAAACCATGACCGATCATATTTACGGACGAAAAAATATTGTTACCAACAGCAGCAGGCCCAATATGTTTATTGCAGAATTGTATTTATATATTGATTATCTGAAAGAACAATTAGACCTGGACATTCCTTTTGAAGAACTTGCTAAAAAGAAAAAATATTTTGTTTCCTTTTATCAGAACCTAAGAGAGGGCATCAATTATTATCAGCAGTTGCAGGGTTTTTCGCACGGCAGCAAAAAATCATTTATGGAAGCTTTGGAGTTTGCAGATCTAGAGCTGGATTCATTAAATTATCAGCACTCTTTTAATGAAAGTTCAGCCCGTATTTTAAAAGAACCCCTTCCATTATTGGCCAGTTGATCTTAACTGGATAAATATGACTATGATAAAACCAAAATATAATAGAAAAGAGATTACGTTTCATTTAAAGCGTTACCGCTTCTCTAATAACCGTTTTTGATCTGCCAGTGTAAAATAGAAAAATGCCAATTTCTGTGAGGGTAAATTGTATTTTTTCTATCTCTCTGATTCTGTGAAACCCAAATAAAATAGACAAAGCCAACTCTTCAGTTGAAGAGTTGACTTTTCTCTTTTCAATTAGCCTTTGATTAAACCAATAATAAACAGAAAAGTACCTGCTCCTTTTATTGAGTAGATATTTTCCTCGATCCTGTACTCTAGAAGCGTGGGAATACTATAGAAAAAAGCCAGCTCCTCCAATGAGGAGTTGACTTTTTTTTATCAATTTCCTTTGATTAAAATAAATCATAAACAATAGCACCTACTCTTTTTAATGAAGTAGATATATTCTTTTGATCCTGTACTCTGGAAGCGTGGGAATACACAAGAAGAAAGCCAGCTCCTCCAATGAGGAGTTGACTTTTCTTTCCATCAGCCTTTGATTAAAACCAATTATAAACGTAAAAGCCAACTCCTTAAAACGGGAAGTTGGCTTTTCTGCTGAACGGATTTATTTATTAAAATATTTATAACTTCTCAAACCTTGCCTGGAAGAACCGTAAATACTTTGGCTCGTAGATCATCTTCATTCCATTTATTTTATTGCGGCGTTCATACACTCTTGCTACCGACTCAGCAATTACATCCATGTGTGCTTGTGTGTAAACCCGGCGGGGTATTGTAAAACGTACCAACTCTAATTTTGGAAAATAATTTTCTCCATTGGCTTTTCTTCCTGCCGATACAACCCCTCTTTCCATGGTTCTTATACCGGCATCCAAATAAACTTCTGCAGCCAGCGTTTGTGCCGGAAACTGAACTTGCTTAATGTGCGGCAAAAACTTTTTTGCATCTACAAAAATGCCATGCCCACCAATGGGTTTTACAATCGGTACAGCATAGCTCATCATTTTTTCGCCCAGGTAAATTACCTGTCCAACCCTTGCCCTGATATGATCATCATTTACACTTTCTCCAATGCCAATGGCCATTGCTTCCATATCTCTTCCGGCCAATCCTCCATAAGTGTGCAGGCCTTCGTACACTACCACCATATTTCTGGCTTCTTCAAAAACATCCCAGTCATTCACTGCCAAAAATCCACCAATATTTACCAGCGCATCTTTTTTTGCACTCATCGTAGCACCATCTGTATAAGAATTAATTTCTTTTACAATTTCTTTTATTGTTTTATGCTCATATCCTTTTTCACGCTGCTGAATAAAGTAAGCGTTCTCTGCTACTCTTGTCATATCATGTATTACACGGATTTTATGTTTTTTTGTAAGCGCCCTCAGCTCTTTTAAATTCTTCATGCTAATGGGTTGCCCACCAGCCATGTTTACACTGGTGGCCATGCTTACATAGGGAATTCTTTTTGCGCC
>JBKJSJ010000373.1:0-3313 GCA_046595965.1 Ferruginibacter sp. | reverse complement strand
AGAACGCTTAAAACTCCCGATGGACATGTGGTTACATTAGCTTATTGGCATCAACAGGAAAATATTTCTCATGATGAGATCCCTTATTACGAGCATCCGTAAAACATCCTGCTTTTAATCCAGTAGTCTTCATCATCATTTAATATACCTCCCAGCTTAAATTATTTTAATATGATAAGAATCAATTTTTAATATGACCAATATCTTTAAATATTACATAAACAAGCCTTAACTCTGTACAGCACAAAAGAGTTTCACAATGCCAAAAAGTAAAAAGGCCGAAAAGTACGTTTACTTCTTCGGTGGCGGCAAGGCCGATGGAAACGAATCAATGAAAAATTTATTGGGAGGTAAAGGTGCCAACTTAGCCGAAATGGCCGGCCATCAAAAACTGAAACTGCCGGTACCACCGGGTTTTACCATCACTACGGAGGTATGCAACTATTATTATAAAAACAAAAAAAACTATCCCAAATCAATAAGAGCACAGGTAGAAGAAGCGCTTTCAAAAATGGAAAAACTTACCTGCAAAAAGTTTGGTGATGAAAAAAATCCATTATTGGTTTCAATTCGTTCAGGTGCCAGACGAAGCATGCCGGGTATGATGGAAACCGTATTGAATGTAGGATTGAATGATAAAACCATTAAAGGAATAATTGCACAAAGTGGTGATGATCGTTTTGCTTACGATGCATACAGGCGTCTGATCATGATGTATGCCGATGTAGTAATGGAAAAAGGAAATGGCGTTGAATCTAATATCCATCGGGAAAAAAATGGAAAAGGTATTCGGAAAATCCTGGATGAAAAACTTGAACATTTAAAACAAAAACAAGGATATAAAAGCGATACCGAATTAACCGTTGATGAATTAAAAGATCTGGTGAAGGAATATAAAAAAACAGTGAAGAAATTTTTGGGGGAAGATTTTCCGGAAGATCCGTGGGAACAAATGTTGGGAGGTATTGGCGCAGTATTCAGCAGTTGGAATGGAAAGAGAGCCATTGAATATCGACGCATTGAAAAGATACCTGACGAGTGGGGTACTGCAGTAAATGTGCAGGCAATGGTATTTGGTAATATGGGAGATGATAGCTGCACCGGTGTTGCCTTTACAAGAAATCCGGGTAACGGTGAGAATAAATTTTATGGTGAATATTTAGTAAATGCGCAGGGGGAAGATGTGGTGGCGGGAACAAGAACTCCTGCACCCATAAATGAATACTCAATGAATGCACAAAGTAAAAATTTTATTTCCCTGGAAAAATTAATGCCGGCATTGTATAAAGAATTGTTCAGTTATCAAAAAAGGCTTGAACAACATTATAAAGACATGCAGGATATTGAGTTTACCATTGAAAAAGGAAAACTGTACATGCTGCAATGCCGTGTAGGAAAGCGGAATGGTGTGGCCGCCGTAAGAATAGCAATTGAAATGTATAAAGAAAAAATGATCGATGCCGAAACCGCAATTAACAGAGTTGGCCCCAATCAATTGGTTGAGTTATTGCTTCCCATGCTTGATCCCAAAACAGAACTAAATACCAAACCAATTGCCAAAGGTTTACCTGCCGGGCCCGGTGGTGCATTAGGGCGTGTAGTGTTTTCTTCCGATGATTCAGTAGCATGGGCATTAAAGGGTGAAAAAGTAATTTTAGTAAGAGAAGAAACTTCTCCTGAGGATGTAAATGGTATGCACAAAGCACAGGCGATTCTTACAACAAAAGGAGGTATGACATCACATGCAGCATTGGTAGCAAGAGGCTGGGGCAAATGTTGTATTGTCGGTTGTGGTGATATAGAAATACATAATGATACCAAAACATTTCATACAAAAAACGGAACGATCATCAAAGAAGGGGACTCGCTGAGTTTAAATGGAACCAAAGGATTAGTGTACGAAGGCAGTCTTCCATTAACAGATATTGACCTGGATAAAAATCAATCTTATAAAGATTTGATGAAGCTGGTGGATAAAACAAAAGTAATGGGTGTAAGAACAAATGCGGATACACCCAAAGACGCAGCCCAGGCTTTGAAATTTGGGGCAGAAGGTATTGGTTTATTTAGAACTGAACATATGTTTTATGGCGAAGGAAGTGAAAGGCCTTTATTCCTCCTTCGTAAAATGATCATGAGTAAAACCGAAGTGGAAAGACGTACTGCGCTTGATGAATTATACATCTTCGTGAAAAAAGATTTCAAAGAGACATTGGCTGTAATGAATGGTCATCCTGTTACCATCCGTTTATTGGATCCGCCATTGCATGAATTTGTTCCGCATGATTCAGAAAAATTACACCAACTGAGTAAAGAACTCGGTATCAGCATGAGCCTTTTAAAAAGAAGAGTGTTGGCACTGCATGAAAATAATCCAATGCTTGGTCACCGTGGAGTAAGGCTTGGGATAAGTTATCCTGAAATAACAGAGATGCAGGTAAAAGCTATTTTTGAAGGAACTGCCGAACTGCTTAAAGAAGGCAAAAAAGCTTTTCCTGAAATTATGATACCTGTTACCTGTACGGTCAACGAATTGATACACCAGAAAAAAATAGTTGAAAAAGTATATAAAGAAGTTTGTGAAAGAATGAAGTTGAAAAAAATCCCTTACCTCTACGGTACTATGATTGAAATACCAAGAGCCGCATTAAAAGCTGCAGAGATGGCAACGGTTGCAGATTTTTTTAGCTTTGGCACCAATGATCTTACACAAATGAGTTTTGGTTTCAGCCGTGATGATATCGGTGGCTTTTTACCAATTTACCTGGATCAGAAATTACTCAAAGACGATCCGTTCCAAACCATCGACCAGGATGGTGTTGGTGAGTTAATAAAATTTGGAACTGAAAGAGGCCGCAAAACAAAACCTCATTTAAAAGTTGGTATCTGCGGCGAACATGGAGGAGATGCTGAAAGTGTAAAATTCTGTCACCGAATAGGGATGAACTATGTAAGTTGTTCGCCATTCCGTGTGCCAATTGCAAGGTTAGCAGCAGCACAGGCAGTGCTGGAAAGTAAAGGCAAATAACTGACCACTTATAATCTGTTACTCCAAAATATTTTCAAATATTTTTTACCGGGCTATGCTCAATTCAATTCACTTTACTCCTTCTAATATTTTAATGTAGTTAGAGCCTGCTCAAAAACTCAGCTAACCTATACAATATCAAATGAACGAATTGAACCGCATTAAATATTTATACCATTGTTAAAGTCATTGCTTTTGCCTCCACTGCCGGCCAGGCAGCGTAACTGCACCGCCGCTGCTTTTTGACCTTTGAAAAAATTTGCTTCGCATTTTTTCAATTCCGAC
>JBKJSJ010000177.1:0-6335 GCA_046595965.1 Ferruginibacter sp. | reverse complement strand
GCAAAAGATCGTGCCGACCAAAGCAAGAAAGAAAAATGAACATGAAACAAAATGATCGCATTTTATTTATATTTTACTATAAATTTTAAGCTGGGGTTACTGCAGGAAAATTATGTTTTATCCATTCTTTGGTAGTAGTAAGATTTGGATATTCAGTTCTGAATGCCGGTAGATCTTTTACAAAAAGCGAATCATTTTCATTTATCCATTTAAACATTTTGAAAAGATTTTTACCCATTACCAGTCTTGTTATAATCATGGGCAGTTTTTGAAACTTGACAGGTTTGCCAGTTACTGCCGAAAAGGTTTCCGCCATTTGTTGCATATCCATTTCTTCTGCAGCAATGTTAAAGGTTTTACCTATGTATTTTAAAGGATCGAGAAATACAGCAGCACTAATTTCTCCCACATCTTTACAAGCAATAAATTGCTGAAGCACATTTTTATTTACCGGGGATGACAGGGTGCCTTTAAGCAGCCTGCTTTTAACCTGTGGGATTAAAAAATTTTCCAGTAAAATGCTGGGCCTGATAATGGTAAAAGCTAAACCAATCTGTTTGATATGCTTCTCAATAATAAATTTACTATCCCAATGGGGAATACCGGTGTTGGCATCGCTGCCTATTACCGAAGAGTATAAAAAGTGGTTGATGCCATATTCCTTTGCAAGATCGGCCAGGGCTATACCTTGCTTTATTTCCCGGTCTATACCATTCTCAAATGTAAGCACACAAAATATTCCATGTACAGCTTTAAGTTCGTTACCATAGCTGGCTGTATCATCCAGGTTGCCGGTTACAATTTGTGCACCAAGGGTTTTTAATTTTTGTGCAGCAGCCGAACCGGCATTCCTGGTAAGTGCCTTTACAGTAAAGCCATTATTAATTAAACTTTCAACAGCAGCAGATCCTTGCTTGCCTGTGGCACCTGTAACAAAAATTATTTTATCATTTTGCATAAGCCTGTTTTTTACAAATTTATTATTTTTCTATTTTAATTTTTGCATCCAGCATTTCCACATTAAATGCTAATTCTCAGTAAGGTGAAATACCAGTTGCAAAGATGCGGAAGCTATGAGTACTGCCCGAAGGAATTTACAATCTTATCTTAAGATCCACCGGCGTTGCGGCCGGCTGCTTTGGAAGTAAGCACATCAAATGGGTTATATCGCTGGCCACCTGTAACCGTTACTTTACTGTCTATACCAAAGTTTGTTGTGGTATTCAGCCTCCATTCTTTTCCAGCCAATGCATTCACAACATTGTTACTATTAAAAAGCAGTATTGCATTATTTGTTTGCGTTATTGTAAACGGTTACTGATTCAGAGAGTAATGCAAAGTCACCGTTGATTGCTTTAGCTTTCTCCATTGCTAAGGCACAGTTACTGAGTTGCCCGTTGATAAATGCATCTACTTTTTTTTGTGGTTATGAGAAAAAGTTGATTGTAGCTATAAGTAAAGTAACCGCCCATCTTCACTGCGGTACCGGATGAAAAAATCGGCTCATTACCATTGTAGGTTACTTTGCCCGGGGCATTGCTTGTTTTTTGAAGAAAGCTAATCTTACCATCACAAATCACCTTAAAGAAATCACCCATCATGCATCGGTATTCTACCCCATTAATCGTGACTGCATTCAACGCTGATCCGTTGTACTTTTTTTTGCTGCCTAAAGTGATTGGATAACGCTACCTCCCCTGCGGGAGACGTTGCTGGGAAGAAGCAAATGGCTAATCATTATGCTTGTTAGAAAAAGCTTTGGACACTGCCTCCGTGGCTGAGTGCACATGCAGCTTTTCATAGATTTTCTTAAGGTGAGAATTTACGGTATGAAAGCTAATACCGCCCGCATCGGCAATCATTTTATAACTCATACCTTTTCCCAGCAATGATAATATTTCTATTTCCCTGTCAGTAAGGTTGAACTGGTTAACACGTTTGTCGGAAGACTGCTGTGTAAACATGTGCAGCACTTTGCGTGCTACGGAAGATGTCATGGGTGCGCCACCATCTAAAACATCCCGTATGCCTTCAATCAGTTTTTCAGGCTTTGTTTTTTTAAGAAAATATCCGTGAGCGCCGGCATGAATGGCTGTAAATATTTTTTCATCATCTTCAAAAACAGTTTGCATAATAATGAAAATACCGGGGGCCTGTTTCCTGATTCGTTTCAGTCCTTCAATACCATTGGTCCCTGGCATATCAATATCCATGAGCACAACATCAGGCTTCAGTAGCAGCACATCTTCTTCTACATGATTGCAATTTTCCCTTGCCCCTACAAACTCAAGATCAGGCGAGCTTTCAATTAACAGTTGTAACGCTTCCTGACGGCCGCGGTTATCATCAAAAACTAGTATTTTAATTGGCACAATGCAAAAGTATCATAAGTATGTCGAAGCGGTGACCCCTAATATTAGGTAAGGGTTTTTTCCGGGTTGCACAGGTGGGTGTCCGTTAGAAAGTTATACTTTGAAACTAAGATGCAGGGTGGTACCTTCTCCCATTGTACTGCTCACCTTGAAGGTTCCATTCAAAAATTCTGCACGCTTCCTCATATTGAATAGCCCATTTCCTTTGGTATTTGTCACGTCAAATCCTGTCCCATTATCCCGGATGATTAAGGTTACCGTATATTGGCTTAGCGTCATATCAACCCACACATTTTTACAACCTGCATATTTTGCGATGTTATTGATGGCTTCCTTGTAAATGAGGTAAAAGTTTTTTCTTTCTTCCATATTCAATTTCACATCATTCAGGCTTTCATCAAAATTCATTTGTAACGCACATGCTGAAGTTTCCATCAATTCTGCGGCAAGTGTGCGCATGCGTACAATGATATTTTCGAACCGATCATTGCGTGTATTGATCATCCAAACAATATCATTCATGGCTTCCATAGACTGCTGTGTATAGTCTGATATTTTTTGCAGGAGCGGTGCGGTTTCATCATTTGCGGTTGCTTTTTGTTGGGCCACATTGCTGAATATATAAATGTTACTGAGGTTAGAACCCACTTCATCATGCAGGTCACTGGCAATTCTATCCCGGATGGACTGTAGCTTTAAGGCTTGCCTGAGGCGATATTTATAAAAACCATAAGCCGCTAAAACAATTGCAAGTGCCATTAATGTCCTAAACCACCAGGTGAGATACCAGGGCGGAAGTATCACTACCTTCACAAAAGTTCCTTGTTCATTCCAGATGCCGTCGTTGTTACTCCCTGCTACCCTAAAGGTATAAGTACCGGGGTCAAGATTTGTATAATTAGCACTGTAAGTATTGCCAGAATTAATCCACTCTTTGTCAAATCCTTCCAGTTTATATCGGTACAGGTTTTTTTCAGAATAGGTAAAATCCATAGAAGCAAATTCAAAGGAGATAAAATTGTCTTTGTAGGGTACTGTTAGTTTTTCTGTAAGATAGATTGCTTTTGATAATGGAGATCCTTCTGTTTGAATTGGCACTGGTTGATTGCGTATTTTCAGCCCGGTGATCACTACCTGCGGCCTTGTAGTATTATTTAAAATTTCCCGGGGATAGAAATAATTGAAACCATTGACACCGCCAAAATAGAGATACCCGTCACGGGCACGGCAATAGGCTCCCCTGTTAAATTCATTGCTTTGTAATCCGTCTTTGTGGTCGAAGTTTCTAAAAGTTTGTTTTTTAATATTAAAACATGACAACCCTTTGTTTGTGCTCATCCAAAGATTGCCCGCATCGTCGTGCAGCGTTCCATAAATCACATCGTTTGGAAGGCCGTCTTTTGTTGAAAAAGATATGGATGCACCGGTATGCATATCCATGCGATTTAAGCCGCCACCATTAGTTCCTATCCAAAGGTATTTTTTTGGTTGCCCGGGATCAACACACAAACTAAATATAACGTTACTACTTATGGTGGTGGGTTCGTCAGGCTTGTTTTTAAATACTTGCCATCTTTTGTCTGCCAGGCTAAATCGTAAGAGTCCCTGCGGTGTGCCTAACCAAATGTTACCGCTTGAGTCATTGATCTTACATTGAATTAAGTCTGAGTATTCATTGTTAGTTTCAACCGGCAGTTTGTAATAAGTATTGTGTTTTGAAACCTTATCCTGGTAGCGCAGTTGATTACTATCAGCAAACCAGTCACCTCGTGTGCCGGTAACAATAGGTGTTGATAAAAAACTTTCTAAATATTTCACTTCTTTATCATTTTTTGCGGACATACCGGTTAGCGTGCCGGTTGATCTGTCAAACACTTGTCTAACGACCATTCCATTTCCGAAAATGATCTTACCGCTACAGGTTTCTTTAATGGAGTAGTCCGCAGAATTGCCGGTATGATGAAATAATTCCGAACGTTTATTGCGTTTCAATACACCGTAACCGGCGGTGCCTATCCAAAGGAGCCCACTACGGTCAATGAATGTACTATAGCTACTTTTTATGGTGTTTGAGGAGTTTTCAAAGTCCGTTGCGTGTTGGAGCTGCCCGGTATGTGTATCAAATAATGAAAGGCTGCCTGCATTAGGAAACCAGAGAGTTCCTGCCTTGTCTAAAGTTGCCTGCATGGGTAAATCGAAGTTTTTGAAAAAAGCATTCCGGAATGCTGTTTCCTTTGCGCCCGTTTTTTCATTATAGCGAATTACCCCTTCATCGTGAAAAACATAAAACTTTTCTTTTTCTCTGTCTTCTAACAATTGCACGATCCTAAAAAAGGGATTTGCAAGTGTGTTTTGTTTAGTTCTGTTATTATTTAAATTGAGTACAACAGACCAGCTTTCATGGATGTCATCTTCAAGTTTATACATCAGTCCATTAATGCCATCCGCAAAGTAAATTTTGCCGCTTTTTGTAATAGATAAAAATGACCTATCGGACACAAAAGGCACTTTGACCTGATGAATAGAAAAGTTGTTTGGATTAAGTTTCTTTTTTTTATCAATAGTGATCTTATTTAAACTATTAGCAACACTGATCCATATATTTCCATCAGTATCTTCTGCAATGGAATGGATAGACCCGCCGGATAATGCATTTGCATTTCCCTGTTGTTGATGTACATGAATAAAAGTTTCTGTCTCACGATCAAACAGGTCTAAGCCGCCAGAGATGGTGCCGAGCCATAGCCGGCCCTGGGAGTCTTCAAAGAAAGACTGCACAAAGCTTTTGGTAATAGAAGTTGTGTTCCTGGGATCATGGCGATATACTGTAAACTTGTAGCCATCATACCGGTTTAGTCCGTCTAAGGTAGCAAACCACATGAAACCATACCGGTCCTGGAACAAACGCACTACCATCCCTTGCGAAAGACCATCATTGATGGTAAGCGAGTTAAAGGCCAACGGCTTGAGTGCTACTTGCGCCCGTGCCCTGCCGTAGTGCATTACAAGCGTCCAAAGAATGATAAATAATAAGCGTATCAGAATAAATGTTTTGTGGTAATCCTCGTAAATAACAGATGCTCTATTGTTAACATAAGAGTCGAAGATAAAGCTTATTGCTGAGGCGTATAGCAATCCAGTGCTCAAAATATTAGCGCTGTCTATCCCTAATATTAGGGGTGTTGCATTAATGATTATATGTCCATATTTGCGTCACCAATCTTTCTTGCGAAAACCTCCTGTTTTATCATTGTTATTTTTGTTTTTATTACTGACTTTATTTTTTTAAGCTGGTGCATAGACTTAAAATATACCGGTGAATAGCATTAAAACAAGTTGCTCTTTTTTTAAAAAACTAAACATACTAACAGCATTTTAAATTATAACCTAAAGTATATGAGGATTTCTACCACTACCACATTTGATGTTTTCCATAACAATGCTGTAAAAGACCAGCTTCGTCGTGCACGGGCAAAGTTTTCATTGTTGCTCCGATCAGTTATTGTCCTGGTATGCTTTACCTTATCTGCGATAAATGTCGCCGGTCAATGTACAAATGGTTATTCTACCAGTGGTATCGCTGTTCCCACAATAGTGGGAGAATCTGCTACCAAATACTGTATGTATGCCGGCTACTATATGCCCGTAACTAACTTCAAGTTCGGGTTTGTGTATCGTGTAACGAGCAGTACGGCTGGAGATTATATTACCTTGCGTGGCGGATCTTTCAACGGTCCTGTAGAAGTCAGTGGATTTTCACCTTTAGTCTTCACATCTACAACTGGTCTCTTTGATCTGCACCTTAACAGGCAAGGATGTGGTTATGAAGCTGTCTGTCGTAACGTTACAATTACCACGCTATCTCAAAGCCCTGAGTGGTATTGTTTGCCCAGCAATCTTTCTAATTGTTGTGGAAATTTCATTACTACAGTGCAGCTAGGAAACCTTTATAATACGAGTGGT
>JBKJSJ010000024.1:0-3590 GCA_046595965.1 Ferruginibacter sp. | reverse complement strand
CTGCCCTGTTCATAACTGCCTGCACCAATATTGAAACGCCATAATGATAATCCAATTCCTTTTGGCGAACCATCTGCTGAAGTATCGGTACTAAAAAGATAATCAGCGATTTTATTTCTTTTATTTACATCGCCCCACTTGCCAATAAATTTGGTGGTCCAGCAATCTGATGCACCAAAGCTGTGAATGATTTGTTTTTCATCATTCAGGTTGATACTGATTTTTGTTTTTATATTCAGCAAACAGGTATCCACGCCATTGTAAAAACAAGGGTCGGGCGGCGGAGGTAGAGGGGCTTCTTTTTTATTACATCCCGTCATCATCAGGGCGAAGGCTATATGCAGGACTATTGGTAACATAAAAAAATTATTTTGTTTCATTGTAATTTATAGTTTTTTAGAGAGACGATTTTGTTGCATAAAGTTTTACATTGACTACCAGCTCCACAGTATTTTTTATAAATTTTAAAGTGCTTTGTTCTAACCCCCGTCATGGTTTTCAACCGCTGAACAGTTGGCGTTTTTACCTTTTTCCAAAAAATCAATAACCATTATTTTGAATAACAGTACCTCCACTTGCTTGTATCACATTTCTAGGAATCGGCCACAATTCATTTTTTCCTTCTTTAAACTCAATCCCTTTGTTCTTGTTTTCCCTGTGTGGCAGGCTTTCTACAGGGTCAGTATTTTGTGTGGTATTGTACAAAACAAAAGTGCCTGTTGGTCCCATCAATGTGCTGATTAATTTTTTACCATTAATTTTAATACGTCTTATATCATCCCAGCGGTAAGTTCTTTCTGCTGCAAATTCCAACCGTCTTTCATTCCAGATAGCAGTCTTTAGTCCATCACCAGACAGGCCTGTTTTTGCTGGCAGATTTACCCTGCTGCGTACGGCATTTAATTGTGTTAAAGCTTCTGCATTATGGCCGGTGAATGCTGCAGCTTCCGCATAAATCAATAACACTTCAGCATACCTTAAAATGATTTGATTGTAAGGCTGATTACCATACAAGCCACCTCTTTCTGCAACAGGTACATACAATTTTCTTGAGTGCCTGCCTGAGGTATGCTGGTTATTATATGCAGGGTGAATCCTGCTTTCGCCTGCCACTGCTTCGCCTTCTTTTACAATCGTATATCCTCTGCGGATACCATCACCTTCTGCAATAAAAGCATTTTCAAGATTACTTGTTAACCCAAACCAACCCCAGCCACCATCACTGGTGGCCCACGTCATGGTAGTGGCTCTTGTTCCTGTACTAAATTTTGTGTCAGGCAAATAACCAATTTCAAATAAAGATTCATTACTCCAGGGATTACTGGGTTTCCATAAATCACCAAAATTTGGTAAAAGGCTATACTTGTTAGATTGAATTACAAGGTTGGCAGTGGCTTCAGCATTGGGATAATCTTCCATAAATAAATAGGCTTTTGCCAACATACCTATTGCAGCTCCTTTAGATGCCCGTCCTTTATCCTGTGCTGTATAAGTATTTTTATCGGGCAATGCTGTCGCTGCGTCTTTTAAGTCTAATACAATTTGTGCGTACACATCTTTTGCAGGTGAACGTGGTATTAACTGGTCACTTGTAGGCAAATCTGTGTACAATACACAATCTCCATAATTCTTTACCAGCTCAAAATAATAATAAGCCCTTAAAAATTTTGCTTCTCCTACAATCCTTGTTTTAAGTGCGGCATTGATGGGTGCATTTGGTATCACACTGATGGTGTTATTGCAGTTGCGTACTCCCTGGTATAGCACTTCGTACAGGTACCTTGCCCAGGAATTGTCTGCATTCAGCACATTGGTAAATGCCATAGTGCCAATCTCTGTAGGTCTGTCCTGGTAATCGTTTCCGCCCCATCCATCATCCGTAGAGCATTCCAGCATCTGGCGTTGAAAAGGCCCGGAGTACCAGTCGCTGCCATCTGCCAAAGCATAGCAACCATTCACCAGCGCAAGTGCTGCTGGTTCATCTTTAATGGTCTGTGCCTGATCCTGTATTCCATACAATTTTTTATCAAAGAAATCTTTTTTGCAACTGGTTACGCAAACCAGCACTGCTATCACAACAAAGCAAGCTGTTGCAGTTTTTAAAAAATTATTTTTCATAATTATCTTTTTATTTTTTATTATTTAAAGGCCAATAGCCAACCCAACAGTGATTGTTTTTTTAACCGGGTACTGAGAAATATCTACACCATTTGCATTGATTGGCAAATCAGGATTATAAATCTCCGGATTGATACCAGGATATTTTGTAATCGTAAATAAATTTTGTGTATTGATATAAATTCGTGCCCTCCTGATTCCTTTAATTAATTTTTCAGGAATTGTATAGCCCAACTGAATATTATTTAGCCTGAAGTAATCCCCATTTTCTAAGAACCAGGAGCTAAAACGAAGTAAATCCGGTGTAGCACCATCCTTCACAAACCGGGGATATAAATTTGTAGAGCCTTCGCCATTCCATGCTTTATTCAATGAACCAGCCAGGACATTGGCACCAAGTGCACCCTGATTCAGGAATTTTTTTGCAAACCATAATACTTTATGGCCAAATCTTCCATAACCTGAAACTGCTAAATCAAATCCTTTGTATTCTACTCTTAAGTTTAGCCCCAACTCTAATTTTGGGTTCCTGCTGCCAAGATATACACGGTCTTTATCATCCAGTACGCCATCACCATTTGTATCCTGGTATTTAAAATCTCCTGGCTTTGCATTTGGTTGAATCAGGTTGCCACTTTTATCTGTAAACGCATTTATTTCAGTTTGGTTTTGAAAGATATTCAGTACCTGGTAGCCCCAGTATTTTCCTATCTCCTGACCTATTTCAGATTTGGTATAAGGGCCTTGTAATTCTTCTGTAATCCTGTATGCACCCTGTGCATCACCCAATACAGGGTCGCCTGTTAAACCGTAACTATCAAGATAAGGTTTATTGTGAGAAAGATTGGCCGACACATCGAATTTCAACTGGTTTTTTGGTTTGCTTTTATAGCCAATCGTTGCTTCCCATCCTTTGTTTGAAATTTGACCGAGGTTTAATTTTTGTCCGCCGGGTATTCCTAATTCAGGCCTGCCGATATAATCTGTAAACAATAAATCTTTGGCAGTTCTTTTATACAACTCAGCATTTACATACAATTGATTGTCGAACCAGTAAGAATCAAATCCGATATTTTCGTCAATGTCCCTTTCCCATTTTAATTTTGGATTTGCAGGCCTTGCAACAGTGTAGATTGGATAACCTGTACGTGGGTCACCAAATGTGGCAACATTTACGCTGCCATAAGAAGGGCTCAAAAAATTAAGGTAGGATGCAGGGTCGTTCAGTGAACTATTGCCTATCTCACCATAACTGGCCCTTATTTTCAAATAATTTAATTTTTTAAAAGACTTTACAAATTTTTCATTCGTTGCAATCCATCCAATTGATGCAGATGGAAAAACAGCATACTTGCTATCGTTATAAAACCTGGATGAAACATCCCTTCTTACAATTCCTTCTGCAAAATATTTTCCTTTGTAATTATAATTTAACCTTCCGAAAATAGCACCCCATGTATCCTGGTATTCAT
>JBKJSJ010000351.1:0-6486 GCA_046595965.1 Ferruginibacter sp. | reverse complement strand
CCTTTTACTTGGGCCAATATTTACATTGAGTAAAAGAGGTACTTCCAGGTAATTGAGTTTGGCTTTTTTCTGACTTCCATCTCTGAATATGTCATCATATATTTCTGTAGGATCATTGGAAAAATCGGACTGGCTCTGTACAAAATTTACTTCTGGCTGTAAGCCCAGGCGGTTGCTGAAATTAAATTGCATAAAACCTCCTACCTGAAAATTGTAACTAAAGCCTTCTTTATATGCCTGGCCCGATATTTTGTTTACATTAACCCCAGCTTTGGCACCAATTCGGAAAAATTTTTCCTGTTCATCCTCAATCTTGGTTTTTTGTGCAAAAAGGTTTAGGCTGATAATGCAAAGGAATGTAAAAAAATAAGTTTTCATATTTATCGTGGTTTTTAAAAGCAAAGAGGCAATAATTGTTCCGGTTTTTGGTAAAGGTATATGATAAAAGAAAGTTGTTACGCTCTTTGATTCGTTAGTAATAAAATTACATTTCTTCTATGTAAATTATTATTGTTTTGTAACACACAGTTTGAATATTAGCAAGAGAAACTGATGCTGCTTACCCTGAGCCGTATATCTGCCAGTTGGAGCGGCGATAGAGTAAATATTTTATTCATACCAATTGTTTAATAAAAACTTTTAGAACAGGACTAAATTTAATTTACAGTAAATATATTTCCAGTTTTTATTATCATCGAACTACCTGGTTCAATTACCAATTGATCCACCGTAACATCCGCCGTTACATTGATTGTATGCCCTGTTTTTATTGTAATGGTATTGGCTGTAAAATCAGGTGTTAATGTTGCAGGTCCCCAGTTTGTATTATCTGGAGAGCTTTCCCATGATGCAGGATCATTCCAGTTGCCGGTTTGTTTGCTGCGGAAAAAGTTTGATGCCTGAGAAATAAATGTATTTTTTCCGGAAATATAATATGGTAATGCCTGTGACTGATTATAATATGCAATAGCTGCTTCGCCTGATGTACTGATCATACTTGTATATAGCCCGGTTCTCTGAGATGCATCAGGAATGGAAGAAGTGGCCCAAGCCGAACCCGATACATCTGTGGCACGAACATATTTCAGATCACCATTGGTAGCATCATAATATGAAATAGCAGGGTTACCCTTCACAACTTGTAACGAGGTATATTGGCCTACATTTCCTGCAACATCAATGCTTAAGGGAGTGCCCCAGGCCGTCCCCGATGCATCGGTGGCACGAATATATTTTAAATCGTAATTCGCTACATCGTAATACGAAATAGCAGGGTTGCCATTCACTATTTGTAAGGAGGTATATTGGCCTACGTATCCTGCAACATCAATGCTTAGCGGTGTGCCCCAGGCAGTACCTGATGCATCGGTGGCACGCACATATTTTAAATCAAGATTAGTACCATCATAATATGAAATAGCAGGGTTGCCATTCACAATTTGTAACGAGGTAAATTCCCCTACGTATCCGGTAACATCAATGCTTATCGGCGTGCCCCATGCCGTACCTGATGCATCAGTGGCACGCACATATTTTAAATCTCTGTTAGTATAATCATAATACGAAATAGCAGGGTTTCCATTCACTATCTGTAGTGAGGTCGAAAACCCTACAATTCCTGTAACATCTATGCTAATCGGTGCGCCCCAGGCCGTACCTGATGCATCGAGGGCACGAACATATTTAAGACCATTATTGGAACCCAGATAGGAAATAGCAGGGTTGCCATTTACTATTTGCAAGGAGTTATATTCCCCTGAGTATCCTGCAACATCAATGCTTAGCGATGTGGCCCAGGCCATACCTGATGCTTCGGCAGCACAAACATATTTTAAATCACCATTGGTAGCATCCACATAGGAAACAGCAGGTTTACCATTTACTATTTTTAAAGAGGTATATTGTCCTACATTTCCGGTAATATCAATGCCCTGTACTGTACCCCAGGAGGAACCCAATGTGTTAGTGGCACGGAGATATTTTAAACCCAATCTATAAAAAGAAATAGCGGGACTACCATTTACCATTTGTAATGAGGAATATTGTCCACCAAACCCACTGTAAAAGGTTACCGGTGGGCCCCAGCTATTACCTGCTACATTTGTGGCACGAATATATTTGAGGCTGTTATTGAAAACATCAAAATAAGAAATAGCAGGGTTTCCATTAACTATTTCTAATGAGGTATATTGGCCAACATTGAAGGATGACATATCAATGGTAAAAGGTGTAGCCCAACCTCCTGCACTTCCCGATGCATCGTTGGCATAAACATATTTCAAATCTTTATTTAAAGCATCATAATATGAAATAGCCGGGTTTCCATTAACTATTTTTAAAGAGTTAAATTGGCCCACATTTGTCACCGGATCAATGAGGAGGGGCGTACCCCATGAGGTGCCTGAAGCATCGGTAGCACGAATGTATTTAAGGCCATAGTAAACATCATAATAAGCAATAGCAGGATTACCATTCACTATTTGTAATGACGTATGTTGCCCTACATCTCCTGTAATATCAATGCTTTGGGGTGTGCTCCAGATTGTACCCGTTGCATTGCCGGCACGAACATATTTTAAATCTTTGTTTGTTTCATCGTAATACGAAACCGCAGGGTTACCATTTACCAGTTGTAAGGAGGAAAATTTCCCAACAATTCCTGTAACATCTACCGTAACCGGAGTACCCCACGTGGTTCCCGATGCATCGTTGGCACGCACAAATTTCAAATCGAAGTTGGTAGCATCGTAATAAGAAACCGCAGGGTTACCATTTATAATTTGTATAGAAATATATTGTCCTATATCTCCTAATGAATCAAGAGTAACGGGAGGGCCGTAATTTGTGCCAATGTTATCTGTAGAACGAACATATACTAAATTGCCTCTGGTTTCATCATAAAAAGCTATGCCGGGGTTGCCGTTTACAACTAATAATTGGGAATATTTTCCCCCGTCTCCTCCCGTACCGCCGGTAACAGGGCTTACAGCTTGAACAGCAGGTGACCAGGTAAATTCAATATTTGCAAGCGGCATATAAGTAATTGTTTTACTTGCAGCATTGCTGTTTGCAGCTCCATCATTTACAGTAATACTAATAACCCTGTTTTGGGTTTGGGGAACAATTGCTGCATTATAATAAGTAAGCGATTGAAGAGCCGCTTGCCATTGTGCAAGAGTGGCAGTACTTCCTGCGGAGCTAAGGTTTAATATGCCCAATGGTGACGAATAGCCACCGGCAATATTACCCATAGTACTGCCATCATTGGTAAATACCAGGTAGTCGTTTCCAATTTCGAATCCACTTTTAATACTTACAGAAGCGGAAGGAAGTGTTGGGCTATCTGTATCTGTCACCGAAATGCCATTATCAATTTTTACTGGTGTATTGTGTATATAGGTTGTGTTGCCTGCAGTTGTAGTTACTAAAGGTGCTGTGCCAGGAGATATAGTAATGGTTTTTGTACCAGGTAAACTGGTATTTGAGCCATCATTTGCTGTAAAATTTATGATACGATCCTGGAAACCAACAGTGCCGGATATATAAAACGTAATGGACCTTAAAGCTGATTGCCACTGGGCAAGTGTAGCCGTAGCTCCAACTGAGTTTAGGGTTAAAACCCCTGTAAATGAAGCATAGCTCCCGGATATATTGCCCATAGTAGTTCCATTATTTGTAAAGGACAACACATCACCACTAAGCATTTGGAATCCACTTGAAAAGTTGATTGTAGCGGAGGACAAAGTTGTATTATTAGCATCACTTACTGTAATTGCGTTATCAATAATAACAGGCGTACTGTGCACATAGTTTGTATTGCCCGCCGATGTGGTAACTACAGGAGGTGAACTGGCATAAATGGCCAAGGCCCGCGTAGCTGTATTGCTGCTAAAACTGCCGTCGTTTACAGTAAAATTTATGGTTACGTTATGGTTAGCAGGTGAACTGCTAGATGAAAAACGTATTGACCTTAAGGCAACCTGCCACTGCGCAAGTGTTGCAGTAGCAGGGGAAGAGTTTAGGGTTAATATGCCTCCGCTATAGCTACCGTTAATATTTCCCATAGTGGCTGCATCTGCAGTAAAAAGCAGCAAATCCGTAGCCGGTTGTAATCCATTCGTAATGCTGATGCTAGCCGAGGCTAGTGTGGTATTGTTTGCATCGGAAACGGTGACATTTGCATCTACAACAACAGGGGTATTATAAATATAGGTTGTAGTGCCTACTGTGGTTGTTACTACAGGTGGACTGTTAATAAATGAACCTGTAACGTTGATGTCATCGATTCCCACCCATTCATCATTGCCCACCGCATCTGAAGTAATAATGCGTACCTGAACCAGAGATTGGTTATTTGCTGCTGCAGGTAACACTGCGCTTACAGCAGTTACGAGTGTAGCCAGGCTTGGACCGGTTGTGGCATCGGCAACAAAGCCAGCAGAAATATTCGTAAAATTGCCACTGTTTCCTACCCGGTATTGCAGGGAAACTGGTTGTATGGCATTGTCTGCCGAGCTATCCAGATCACGCAGGTTATAGGCTACATTAATATTTTGCTTATTAACGGTATTTAGCGTTATAATGATATGAGGAGTATTGGAATTATTGATGGAGTTTGGTTGCAAGGCAATGGATGGGTTGGCAATGCCATCAAACTCTGCAATACCCCCAGTAGTAAGGGTGTTGGGAGCAGATTGGTTAGCAATAACTTTAGGGGTAAAAAATGCGGCAGTAGGAACAAGTAGCGTTTGCGGATCTGTGCCCGTTCCCCCTCCAAAATCTTCCCCATTAAAGCCTTCTATTCCAGGAACGGAACCCCAGTTATTATCACTTGTAATCAGGCTGGCATCAGTCCAGTTCTGGCTAAAAGGAAGAGTTTGTGCTGTTGTATTGGTAACTTCTAAAGGTATAAATGAAAATAAAGGGATTAGAGCAATGAGTAAAATTTTAGACATATGGAATAAGTTATCGGGCGATAAAATTGATGAGCTATAAAAATATCTTAAAAAACAGGAATAAAAAAGGAGTTAGCTTTAACGGTAGCCCGGCTATTTTAAGTGGCAGGTTTAATTTAGTTTACGAACCGGCTGCTTACCCAAATAAAACAGTTAAATAATGTTTTATACGCTTTGAACTAAACCGGGCTTGACTTCTCCACATGGATATATTGCACAAGAGAGTGACACAACGATGCTGCCATAGGATACAAATGTTGGTAACAAAAAAGCCCCGTTCTTTTAGAACAGGGCTTATATAATTTGCAATTAAAAATTAATCTTCAATCTTCACTTTGCCTTTTGCTTTGGCCATTACTTCTTCTGCAATGTTAATTGGTGCAGGAGAATAATGACTGAACTCCATGGTAGAAGTAGCACGGCCACTGCTTAATGAACGCAATTGGGTTACATAACCAAACATTTCACTCAGTGGTACTTTGGCTTTAATAACCTGTACACCATGTTTGCTATCCATGCCTTCCAGCATACCACGGCGGCGGTTAAGGTCACCCGTTACATCACCCATGTATTGATCTGGTGTAAGCACTTCTATTTTCATTATAGGCTCCAGCAAAACAGGTTTTGCTTTTCGGCCTGCTTCACGGTAACCTTGTTTTGCACACAACTCAAAACTCATGGCATCACTATCTACCTGGTGAAACGAACCATCATACACACGTACTTTCATGCTCTCCATTGGATAACCTGCCAGCACACCTGTTGTCATAGCGGTTTCAAAACCTTTTTGAATAGCGGGTACAAATTCTTTTGGAATAGATCCACCAAACAAACCGTTTACAAACTGGAAGTTGCCTTTATTCTTTTCTTTGTCATTTAAAAACTCTTCGTCTGCAGGCCCTATCTCAAACACTATGTCTGCAAATTTACCTCTACCACCAGTTTGTTTTTTAAGGGTTTCCCTATGCTGAATGGTATTATGGAAAGCTTCTTTGTATGCCACCTGGGGAGCACCCTGATTAATCTCTACTTTAAATTCACGCCGCATACGATCTACAATAATCTCCAGGTGCAACTCGCCCATTCCACTAAGTATTGTCTGACCTGTTTCTTCATCTGTTTTTACCCGAAGAGTAGGATCTTCTTCTACTAATTTGGCAATGGCCATTCCCATCTTATCTACATCAGCCTGCGTTTTTGGCTCAACAGCTACAGAGATAACTGGTTCGGGGAAAGTCATTGCTTCCAATACTATTGGATGATTTTCATTACACAATGTGTCACCCGTTTTAATATCTTTAAATCCTACTGCTGCACCAATATCCCCTGCTTCGATATAATCAACCGGGTTTTGCTTGTTGGCGTGCATCTGCATAATACGGCTGATGCGCTCATTCTTTCCTGTACGGGTATTCAATACATAACTACCACTATCTAATCTTCCTGAATATGCCCGGAAGAATGCTAAACGTCCTACAAAAGGATCGGTCATAATTTTAAATGCCAGGGCACTGAATGGTTCTTTCACATC
>JBKJSJ010000305.1:0-5806 GCA_046595965.1 Ferruginibacter sp. | reverse complement strand
CAACGGGTTTCTTTGGCAGGTACGGGATTGTTCTTTAGCCACTTGCCGCTGGCATACCGGTAAAAATCATCGCCGGGTTTTACACTCAAATCCATATTGGCCGGATCTATAAATTTTCGTGCAGTCGTTTGTGACCATGCAGGTATAATACCCGCCATGCAAAACAGGAGCACCGCTGCTAGCAGGTTTGTTTTATAATTTTTTTTCATTGCTTTAGTTTAATACAAATCGAATGTAGCTAAAATGCAGGGAGCAGGGTTACCATTCATCAGAAAATATTTTTTTCTCATTGACTTTTATAAATGATTTTTTAATTATAAATTTTTTAAATCATTTGTTGTGGTAAAAATATTGCTAAGAGCATTAATGAGAAAAAGTGTAAACGAGGGTGAAGGATATTTTCCTTAAACTTTTTACACAGGAAAGATCTCCCTGTAAAAGATTAATATCGGTGGTGCTTATTGCAGAATCAAACTCAGGATGTTTACTTGTATAGGTGGGAGCTGATGTTTGTCCATTTCAAAAAAAATAGATTATTACAATCATTCCATATTGTAGGTTCGCCCTTAGTATTGCAGGATTTTTTGCAAGGTTGGCTTTTGTGTGCCTGAGTTGGTGCGTTGGCTAATTTAGCAGTATCTTTTCTATTTCTTCACTTGCTTTCTTCAACGCTTCTTTTGTGTTGTCTTTTAATTGCTGTGCTTGTTGCCGTATGCCTGTTATGTGATTGGCAATTTCTTTTTGTTTGTCAAGCGGTGGAATTGGAATTGGTAAATTTAAAATATTTTCATAACTAATAATTGCCCTTGCAGTATCTCGTTTCTCTCGTTTTAAAAGTGTCTTGCCTAAATCAGTATTAAGAAAATAAGCGATATACTTGCCTACCTCTTTGTCTTTTAATGAAAGACAAATTACATTATCACTTATGGCAAATGCTCCTTTATCATTATAAGCGACATCACCCACACCAACACCAATCCTTGTAAATAATAAATCACCCATGTTGGTAATCCTTACAACATCATCTTTGGTAAATAATGTATTGTTTATATCAAGTTCTATCGGTCTTATATTTTGGGTTCTTAAAAACTTTACGCCATTATCAATAAATCTGGTTTCGTTATTAAAACCAGTTGAAATTGAAGAGTGAATTTTTTTAAGTGTTATTGCATTTTCCAAATTATTAATAATGGAAATCTTTTTTAAAATTTCAGGGTCGTAATATTCTGCGTCAAGCCTTCTACCTGATATTTCTTTTATAGAAGTTGTAAACATTCTATTCTTCAATGAATTCTCCGGCGGTGTAAGTAATTTAATTCCCAATTCCTTCAATAAATAATCATCAATACTTGAAAGTAGTTTCTCAGCTTCGGCTTCGTTCTTTTGTTTCTGCTGAATTACTTTGGCTGTAATTTCTAAAATTCTTTTGTCTTCAATTATTGGAATAGAAAGTAATGCAGGGTAATCTAATGCTGGTCTTGTTCCACCTGCACTTCTTCGGCTTGCCAACTTTTCTCCAATGTCGGAATTAAGAAACGCTGCAAGCATTTCACTAATTTCCTTATTTTCCGTTTTTATTACACAAACATGTTGGTTGATATTGCCTATAAATCCTTCGTGTACTACGGATGCAACTGCCATTCGTCCAACGCCTGTAATTTTTACTAACAAATCGCCTGCTGATACCTGGCTGCGTTTCAACATTCCGTTGTGTGTTTCGTGGTTAATGTATTTACAATCGTCAAATTCTAAAACGCCTGTTGGCGAAAGGTTTTGTACTCTTAAAAACGGTATGCCGGTTTCTTTTTCTGCATAATACAATTCGCTTTCGGTTGTCTTTGGTGTTGCTCCACTTGAAATACTTACAACATAATCCCTTAATTTCTTTGGCTTCCTGGCTAATACTTTTCTTTCAAGTTCTAATAATTCGGGAACATAAAAGAAAGGGTCAAAGCGTTTTTCCAATTCGCTTTTTTGCAAAATGAAAACACGGTTCGATTTTAATTGGGGTGAAATAGAATAGCTGCTCATTACTTGTTAAGTTTCTTGGGGTCTAGTTTTTTTACAGTTTTATTTTCAAGTAAAACTGCTTTTGCATTTAATGCGGTTACTACTTTTTTACCCGTTTTGGCTTCCAGTTCTTTCATGGCCACTTTTGCTACGTTGCCGCCTTGTGCAGCTACTTTTTTGCTGGCTTCAAAATTTTCAGGCTTTACAGCTTGAGAAATATCTTTAGTAGATGCTTCTGCCAACATATTTAATATGAGTTCAGTATTGGTCATATTATCCCGAAGGTTTTCTTTTTTTAAGCCTTTCAATACCTTATATTCTTTGGTGGTTTTGCCTGCCCAGACTTTGGTAATAATATCTGTAAGGGTTGCAAACTGTTGTCCTTCTTTTAGCCCACGGCTTTTCCATTCATCCGTTAGTTCCTTGCGTATCTCAATACTTTTGAGGCGTTGGTTTATCCGGTTTTCGCTGTAGCCCAATTGTTGGTATTCGTATAATGCCCTGTCAATAGTTAGTTCCGGGTCTTGCATTTCGTCTAATCTATCAGATGCAACTTTTGCCAGCCACAGTTTAAATGGCTCTGCTTTTGGGCTTGGAATAGATTGAATGAGCCGAAAAAGTTGCTCAGTATCTGCTACATCAGTTAGGTAAAATTTACCATCAGCAGATTGCATTTTCAGTTGACTACAATTTGTAGTCAACTGGCTTCCCTCAGCTTTTAAACGTGTTTTTAATACACTCCAATATTTTCTTGCATTGGGGCTATCAGTTAAAATAGCTATTACATCTACAATTGAAATATACCATTTCTCCAGCTCGGTATCCCAAAGGGTTCTTACCTTTTTATCTTCAAATAATTGTATGGCATTTTGCTGTTTCATTTTCACTTTTTATATGTTCAAATTAAAAAATCGGAATTTCCGATTTTTCCCGTCATTTACTTTTCATTTTTGTTGATGTGAGTAATAAACTTTGCCAATTCAATTCCTATTTCAGTCAGTTCATTATTATTGGTGTTACGTCCTGTTGCGTCATAACCAATATCTTCGGCTATTGCCATAAAAATGGGATAGTCGTCCAAAGCAGTTTGTTTAGCTAAAAAGTATTTTTCAGTAAGCTCTTCTTTAAATAAATTCACCTTATCGGTAAAGGCAGATTGAATTGCCGATTTATCGGCTTGTATTATTTCTGTGATTTCTTTTTTGTTTGCTTTTGGGTTTTTCTTTTTAGCCTCGTCCTCCAAAGTTTTAATAGCAACAATTTTTTCTTTCTCCCACATGTAAACTGTGGCTATAAATTTACTATCTGCTTTTAATTGTTCTTTCAGCTTTTCTTTTTTGTTGCTTATTTTTTCTGTCTGTTTGTCTTTGTGTTTTCGTAAAAAAACAGGACTGAGCTTTTTACACCTGCACCCGTTGCACTAAAAGTAGTTTGTGGCATAGATACAACGGCAACAATACGATACATTTCTTCAATGTTGTCTCTTACATATTGCAAACTGCTGTTGGTGAGAATACCATCAGGAATTACAACTGCCAAATAACCGTGGCCGGTTAAAAACTTATGGCATTGCTCCATAAACAAAACTTCGGTGCTTTGGCTGTCTTTCAAAGCGGCTTTGCCGCTTGATGTTGTATTTAGCCAATCCACTTCTTTAACGGCTAAATTGTATTGGTTCATATAAGCCTTTTCTGTTTGCTTAATGCTGCTACCAAAAGGCGGGTTTGTAATAATAAAATCAAACGAGTTATATTTAAATTCCTTGTGTCCTGTATATCCTTGAACTGTATTTTTATTATGTAATTCTCTTCTTTCAAATTCTTCTTTAGTTTCGTTGGATTGGGCTTCCCAATAATCTCCGCTTAACAAACCATCACAAGCAATTACGTTAGTGTGCCCATCATCATGAATAATCATATTCATTTTGACGGTTCTTGCAATTTGATTATTTATCTCAATGCCGAATAAATTCTTTTCGGCAAAGTTGTGCCAATGTTCTTTGTGCAGAACTGGCTCTTGCCTGATGTTATAAAAATGGTCTGCTTGTTCTCTTACTTTGTCTAAGGCGTGTAATAAAAAACCGCCACTACCACAACTGGTGTCCAACACTCTAGATTTGTGGGTGATGGGTAAGCAATCAACAATAAATTTTACGATTGGTCTTGGTGTAAAATATTGTCCGAAGTCGCCACGGAAGAAGCTGCCCATAAAAGTTTCAAAGGCTTTTCCTTTGCTGTCAAGGTCAGTTTTATTCAGGTTTATTCTCTGAAAATACTTTACAATTGTTAGCGTTTCGTTCGCTGTAAGTTTAATGCCGTCTGTAAAAACTTCTGGTGCTTCTTTTTCGCCAACTGCATATATATTTTTTACCCGGTCTAATAAATCCTGTGGTTTTTCATCTCTAAAAAGCTGGAAGTCGTATGGCTGCCCAATTTTTCTTGGATGCTTTTCATCCCAAATTTTACAGAATATTAGTTTATCCAATTCGTCAAATGCTTCACTTGGATTTCTTTGCCCACCGCCCCAAAGTGCCTGGTGTGCCTGAATAAAAATTTTTGTCAATTCATTTTCACTTACTACTTCAAGGTCAAAGAATTTCTGTTTTGCATTAGGGTCGGGCTCTGAAACTAAATTGCTGACTTCAGCTTCACCTTCCGATTGTAAAGAACCGCCTTTCACATATTTGTATGCTGCAAGTTTGTTTACACCAAATTGTGGAATGTCGGGAATTGAAATTCTGCTTCTTGGTTTCTCTTTCGGAACTTCGTAATACTCCTTAATTATTTTTGAAGTTGTCCAAACATATATGCCGCCTTCTGCCACGCAATAACTGTAAGCCTGGTCAACTGCTATTTTAAATTGCTGGTCGGTAATTTCTTCTTTTTTGCACTCCACTAAAATGTAGGTATCCTCACATTCATCGTCTGCATAAACAATGATGTCGGCTTCCTTAGTCTCGGAACCCATTTGTACCGAAACAAATTGTTGAATTCGGTTTACTGGATAACCATAATTTAAAAGAAGCGATAAGAAGGTTTCTGCCTGAACTTTCTCTTCGGGGTTGTTATAACTCCTTTTTTTATTTTGATGAATGTAAGTGATAAAGTTTCTCTCATCGTCAAACTTTATCAGTCCTTTTTCTATACCTGTCTCTATTAAACTCATGCTGTTTTGGTCTTGTAACTTATAAGGCCGCTAAGTTAAGTTTTATAATCTTGTATGTTGCAATTGTTGCTACCTAATTGACAACTGTTCGCCTGTAGGGTGGCGGGTGGGCTTGAGTGGGTGTAAAGTGTTATTGCTAAAGTGTTGAACAAATGAGGGTAGGGTGGCAAAGTCATGTAGCTTACATTTAAATAGGGTACTATTTAGGATGACATGTAACATGGATATAACAAGTATTCTTAATTTTATAAAGGATAAATCTTTGTGGATGCACAGTTTTTTTTTATTCTCAACAAATATCAAAAAAGAATTAATACAAATATTTTTATCAACTACAAAATGTTTTACTACGAAGTGAGGTATGTTTTAGTTTGAAGTATATTCTGCCTAATACCAATTGAAATTTACAAATAGTCTTCGAGACTATTTTTAAATCAGGTTGGTATTACAACAAAAAAAATCAATAAAAAAACCGTCTCCATTTTATTGAAGACGGTTGTATGAGATTGTTTTAATAAGGGTTAATTTATTCCAATCACTTTTCCATTGCTTACTAGTTTGCCAACCTGCACACGGTAGAAAATTGTTCCGGGTTTTATACCGGAAAAAGAAACCGTATTCATATTTCCTT
>JBKJSJ010000233.1:0-4180 GCA_046595965.1 Ferruginibacter sp. | reverse complement strand
AACGTTTATTTAATGACGGATGTCTTTTTTCCTTATAACCTTCGTCATGTTTTTAAAAAAAATAAAAATGCAAATTTGCTGTATTAAAAAAAAGGACACCAACTTTTCCAACATCTTTTACCCTAGCCATATTTTATAATAAAGAAAAACATGACCATCTCTACCATAAATCATCAATCCAAAAAAATAGATGAATTACATTTTGAGCATGGTATATGGATGAAAGAACTGGAATTTAGTAAAGATGAACTGAATATTTTTAATACCCGGCTTTCTGAAGTGGGCGAAAGATACACCAGCACTGCAGTGCTTGCTAGGCTTGACCAATTTCAAAATAAATTTATTATGCAGCAGGAAGCTGCCAATATTTTATTGAACGATTTAATTATACACGAACAAAAATTAAATGCCGCCGCAATAATTAACAGTATATCTATTGACCGGAAAAGCTTTTCTGAACATCACCAGATGCGGAACCGTATGGAAACTTTTGAAAAAATATACCGCCATTTAAGAAACGATTATCTGAGATACCTATCCGAAACCATGTAATACCCAAACCCTGAACAAATAATGAAGGTGCTGCGCTTAATTTTTACGCAGTGCCTTTGCTATTTCTGACCAATCCTTACCAACCGATTCAGTATGGATGCAGGTAAATGATATTACAAAAATCAGCAATGGCATCAAATAACAAAGAGGCTGTCTTAAAAGTAATTTTTTTGCCGGCATGGCGGAAAGACGTAGAAGAAAACTGTTAATGAATGAATATATTTTGCCTTCCAGCCATCACGGCAATTTTATTTTGTAACTTTTGAAACAGCCTCTTTGCATTGATAAATGGCAATTTTTCAGGAAATCTCAATCAGCCTTGGTTGTTTTTGTTTGGCGATTTCTTTTTTAGGAACCAAAAGATGTAAAATTCCATCTTCATATTTTGCCTCAATATTCTCTGCATCTATCACATCTTTTTGAAGGTTAAATGTTCTTGAAAAGGATTGGAAACTGAATTCACGGCTTAAGTACTTTACATCATTGGTTTCTTCTTTTTGAGTTTCCTTTTCTGAACTGATTGTAAGCATGTTTCCTTCTACCTGTACTCTAAAATCTTTTTTAGACATACCCGGAGCAGCCACTTCCACTACATAGTTGTCGGGAGTTTCCTTAATGTTAACCTTGGGTATGGTTGTGTTGGTGTCAGAATAATTTGACATACCCCAATTATAAACATCCCGGTTTAAAAAATCATCAAATAATGAAGTGAAGAGGGTGAGCAGGTTGCCGTTGGTTTTTAAGATTTTCATAATTACCTCCTTTTATTTTTAGATTAATGAATGATTATAAATTGCAAGCAGCAAGATCAATACCATTCCTTTTATTATAAAAAAATATGAAAATATTTCTGGAACGGAGAGAATAATTATCATTTTTAAAGACAATATTTCATGTGTAAAAACCTTACAGGAAATCTCATATTTTTTTTATTATTCCTTCCTCAGTATTTTCACTTAATGGCAGGCTCTCATCCCCATATTATTAAATTATTGCAGTGTATAACGCTGGAAGAAAAAGAACAGGTAAAAAGATACAGCCTGGATCAGCAACATACACTCAAGTCATTAAAAGCCGAGGGTTTGGCCCTGCATCCTATTGTGGTTACCCGAAAAAGTTTTGGTTACGCAGATTATCCTGAAATTAGTTTCCGGTTAAATTTTCCGGCAGAAACCAATTTGTTTAAGGATGGTGCTGCCATAGAATGTTTTTGTGCAGGGCAAGAACCTGTAAAAGGAGTATTGATAAACTTAGAGGGTAAAGTAGGTGAGTTCCGTTTGTTTGCTCCTGACTTTCCGGACTGGATTGAAGATAATGGTATGGGAATAAAACTGGCACCCGACCAGCGTACTACTTCCATAATGAAAATGGCACTGAACAATATTGAAAATAATAAAGAACTTTTTCATTTGTTTAAACAGTTGCATGGTGATGCGGAAAAAGAAAAAATGACTGCAGATGTAAATACTGTTACCCTTCATTTTAGTAATAAAAATTTAAACGAAAGTCAGCAGCAGGCAGTGGCGGCCATTACTAAAAGTGAAAATATAACTATTGTGCATGGCCCACCAGGTACAGGCAAAACGACTACGCTTGTAGAAGCTATTTTGCAATTGACAAAAGCAAAACAAAAGGTTTTGGTATCAGCCCCCAGCAATACTGCCGTGGATAATATTGCCAAAGGATTAATTGCAGCAGGCGTTGCATTACTTCGGGTGGGCAATACCAATAAGGTAGATGAAACTATTTTCCTGCACACACCCGAAGGAAAATTGGCCAACAGCAAACAACAAAAAGAAATAAAGCAATTGAAAATAAGGGCCGAAGAATTTAGAAAAATGGCGCTGAAATATAAACGAATTTTTGGCAGGGAAGCGAGAGAACAACGCAATCTTTTATTTAAAGAAGTAAAAAATATACGAACCGAAATAAAAAAACTACAGGCATACAATGAAGAAAAGTTATTTGCCGAAGCATCGGTTATTGCCGGTACACCCGTCGGTTTGTATGATGCCGGCATTAATAAATTTACTTTTCACACATTAGTAATAGATGAAGCCGGTCAATGTATAGAACCTCTGGCATGGTGTATTTTCCCCCTGGCACAAAAGATAGTACTGGCCGGAGATCACTGGCAGTTGCCGCCTACTGTGCTTAGCAATGAGGCTGTACGCCTGGGTTTAAACAAATCTATTTTGGAAGTGAGTATCACAACTGTGCCCGATATTTATTTACTGAATACACAATACCGCATGCGCAAGGCCATTGCAGGTTTTAGCAGTCATTATTTTTATAATGATCTTTTACAAACGGCTGCACATCTTTCTGATAATGGTGTTCATATCAGTTTTATAGATACTGCCGGTTCTGGTTACAACGAAGTGTATGGCAGCGATGGTAGCAGTTTACAAAACGAAGGCGAACTGCTCATTATACAAAAACTGCTGGAGACAAAAACCATAGATCCTTTAAAGGCTGCTTTCATTTCGCCATACTCGGGACAGGTGGCAGCAGCCAAAGAAGTATTGCCAAAAGAAATGCGCATAAGCACAATCGACAGTTTTCAGGGGCAGGAAAAGGAAATTATAATTTTGTCGCTGGTACGCAGCAATGATGAGGGTAATATTGGTTTTTTAAAAGACTATCGCCGCATGAATGTGGCCATAACAAGAGCCAAAGAACAATTGTTTGTAATAGGCGATAGTGCCACAATTGGCGGCGATGCTTTTTATCATTCTTTTTTAACCTATATGGAAAAATTTGGAAATTACAGAACGGTATGGGAGTTTGAAATGTAGAAGAATTATAAAAAGATATGATATTAGAAATACTCAAATAGATTAGCTTATTCAAAAACCTTTTCCTCTCTTGTTAAGTGCCCTTCTTCATTCAACCCTTCTATAACCACCCGTATTTTTTTTGCATTATCATTGTTAAAAAAGGGAATAGTTATACGTTTAAATTTTGCATCCATTAGCAGGTAAGGATTCCAATAAAGGGTGCTGCGGTAATCATTAATTTTAGGGTCATTGTTATTCGAGTAATCGGGTACATAAAATTCTTTAATGGAAGAATAACCATACAGGGTAGTAGCATTAAGTCCTTTTACATTTGCATTGCTGCTGCGGCCTTTTTTTGTATAAACAGCTACTGCACCACCGGCACCACCACCTGCTGCTCCAAAAAACGGCGGGTCAAAAACTTTTATCATAGCCACATCTGTCATGGAGGTCGATTGCAGTAAACCGATATCTGCATTCATTTCATTTAAAAACACATCCGTATTGCTTCCCCGCCTGCTGATACTGCCGCCAGACGGACCATCTGTACTTATCTGCAGCCCGGCTACTTTGCCCCTTAAATAATCTAAAACACTTATAGACGATTGTGCAAAAGGATCATCTTCTGTAACAAATATTTTTGAATTGCCACTGCTGAATAACCCCGATGCATATTCTTTATCTAACTTTTCCTGTGGCGAAATAAGTTTGCCCGTAACCGTAACCGTTTCTAATACTTTTATTTTTTGTTGTTTCAATTGTGCCTCATACAAATTGTGCTGTTGAATGCTTTTAAGTAAAATATCCTGCGGAGGCTGGGGTAGAAAATAAAGTCCGGCTAAAAGCTG
>JBKJSJ010000119.1:0-4005 GCA_046595965.1 Ferruginibacter sp. | reverse complement strand
GACTTATCGGGCATCTGCATCCACCAGCGGTTGGTTTTTTTACTTTGCAAAAAAACGGTATCTACTTCGGTAAAGGCGGTGTGGTATTCATTAAAATTATGGGTTTCTTTTAAATCGGTTTCCTGCTTGCAACGATTTTTACCATCTATAAAATACCAGATCATCTGCGAAATTTGTTTGGCAGTCAATTCCTCCACATCATCCTGCGGGCGGTAACCATAAATGCCAAAACTGCTGAGCAGGTTGCTAAACCCTGCATAACGGGTAAGCATACATGCCTCCACACCAGTAAGACCATTGGGGCAATTTTTGTTAGCCGGTGCATCGCAGTATTTAATGGCACTAATATCAAAACTAAGAAGGTGACTGTTTCTTAACACAGGCTCCATCTCTTCAATATTTTCTGTAACGGTGCCTACCCTGTAACAGTCAAACCTTAGTTTATCCATTGTTTCCAGCATGCGTGGATGCACAAAATAACTTTGGAAAGCTATGTGGTTGTAGTGCTTTACCATACTGGGTTCATTGGTAAGCATGTCCATTAAAAAATTCTGGCTGCGGATGGGGCTCTCGCCCCTAAGGTCTATCATGGCATCTATACCGGTAGCTTCTATTTGCTGATTTAGTTCTATGTATGCTTCATACTGTGCCAGGGTAATATCATGAGAACCACCTATTAATATCACCGTTTTTTTATGGCGGATTAATTCGGCCAGTACTGTTTTTATGGCTGCATAACTGTCTTTAATAGCTACCCCTTTTTTTACATTGCCAAAATCTGCAATCTTAATATCGTTGTGCCAATAATGTAATTGATATAAATGTTTGCGGATAATATTAGCTGCATTATTTTCGGCTTCAAAATATCCATTACCCCTGGTTTCGGTTATGCCGAGTAATATAATATCTGCATGTTCAATATCCGGAAGTTCCTCTTCGAAAATACTTATATGTTTTGCCAACTGTCCATCAGTATATCCTTCGTCGTCGTTTAATTCGTGTAATGGTACCGGGTCTAAAAATTCTATGAGGTCTAACATTAAAAATAGTTTGCGGCAAACCTAATAGAATAATGGCAGAATAATTAGAGAGCGTAATATTTTTTGTATAAATATACTTTTGTCTTAATGAGAACGTCTTGGCAGAAAAACGCAGAAAAGCGAATAACAAAAAAGGAGGGTATAAAAAAATACTGATATATTTTACATAATTAAAATTTCTTTAATGATTTATAAGAGAGCAGCAAAGAAAATGATACCACGCCGAAGTGAATGATATGGATCATAGAAAATGGAGTGTGTTTTTCTCTTTAAGGTTTATAAATCATAAATTTTCTAACGCACTATCATTAACTTTGCAGTTTTAAAACCAATAAAATTGCCATGCCAGACAACCAGGAAATTCTCTCTGAAGTAGTAATAAAATTTGCCGGCGATAGCGGAGACGGAATGCAGCTTACCGGGAGCCAGTTTACCAATAATTCTGCCATGCTGGGTTTAGACCTGGCTACTTTCCCAGATTTTCCTGCAGAAATAAGAGCCCCTATTGGCACCTTACCCGGGGTGAGTGGTTTTCAGCTTAGATTTAGCAGCGACCGCATTTTTACACCAGGGGATGAATGTGATGTGCTGGTGGCTATGAATGCAGCAGCGCTTAAAGTAAACCTGAGAGGTCTGAAAAAAGGAGGAAAAATTATTGTAAATACAGATGGTTTCGACAGCAGAAATTTACGACTGGCCAATTATCCTGATGGTATAAATCCTTTGGAAGATAATAGCCTGGATGGATATGAAGTAATACACATGGATGTAACCAAAATGACCCGTGAGGCATTGAAGGACATTACGATGGGTACCAAAGAAAAAGACCGGGCAAAAAATATGTTTGTACTCGGCTTTTTATACTGGATGTACAACAGGGATATGGACAATACCATCAGCTTTATTAAAGAAAAGTTTGGCAAAAAACCAGAGATCTTTGAAAGTAACGTAAAGGCACTGCAGAGTGGTTATAATTATGGGGATACTACCGAAACTTTTACCAATCGTTACTCGGTAGAAAAAGCAAAGATGGATCCGGGTACCTACCGCTCTATCATGGGCAACCAGGCCATAGCTTATGGTTTAATAGCAGCTTCACAAAAAAGTGGGTTGCCTTTATTTCTGGGTTCTTATCCTATTACACCCGCAAGCGATATTCTGCATGAATTAAGTAAGTTTAAATCTTTTGGTATAAAAACTTTTCAGGCAGAAGATGAGATTGCTGCTATTACATCGGCCATTGGGGCAAGTTATGGTGGCAGCATTGGATTAACCACTACCAGTGGCCCCGGCATGGCACTAAAAGCAGAAGCAATGGGCCTGGCAGTAATGCTGGAAATTCCTTTGCTTATCTGCAATATTCAACGGGGTGGCCCCAGTACTGGCCTGCCAACCAAAACAGAACAAAGCGATTTGCTACAGGCATATTATGGCCGTAATGGCGAGTGCCCGATGCCTATCATTTCTGCCAGCACACCCAGCGATTGTTTTGAAGTGGCTTATGAAGCTGTGCGCATTGCAATACAACACATGACCCCCGTTATTTTATTAAGTGATGGATATATTGCCAATGGTGCAGAGCCCTGGAAGTTTCCGGTAGCTGCAGACCTGCCACCAATTGAAACAAAATTTAAAACAGAACTTGGACATGGTGAAGATAAATTTCAACCATACCTGAGAGATGAAAAATTGGTGAGGCCATGGGTAATTCCCGGCACACCTGCCATGGAGCATCGCATTGGTGGCCTGGAAAAACAAAACATTACCGGCAACATTAGCTACGAAAGTGAAAACCACCAGATGATGGTGAAAATAAGACAGGAGAAAGTTGATAAAATTGCTGATTATATACCCAAACAAAAATTAGACAGCGGCGCAGAAACCGGAAAAATTTTAGTGTTGGGCTGGGGTAGTACTTACGGAGCCATTAAAACTGCCTGCATAGAATTGCAGGCGCAGGGACTTTCTGTTTCGCATGCACACCTGCGTTATGTGCGACCTTTCCCCAAAAACCTTGGAGACATTATTAAGAATTTTGAAAAAGTAATTATACCGGAAATAAATAACGGTCAGTTGATAAAAATTATCAGGGATCAGTATTTGGTAGATGCCAAAGGATACAATAAGATAATGGGTATTGCCATTACCAAAGGCGAACTTATAGAGTTTATTAAACAGGAACTTTAATAACACCGGTTTGATTTATAAATTAGCCCAATACTTTTCTATCGGCATTTAGCAAACCCTACCGCACAAAAGCTATACTAACCTGCTTTAATAATACCTTTTATAAATAATAGATAGTCCAGTATTTTTTTATTGGATTATTTTGTTTTATATTTGGACTATATAATAAATATATTTATGGCACTACCACTTCAGATTACCGTAAAACAAACCATCCCTGAGCTTCGCCAACTTCAACGCAGCCATGGCCCATTAATAGCCAAGCGCTTACTGATGTTAATAGAGATTAAGAAGCATGAAAAAACAGGCATCTCTAAAAGAGAGCTTTCCCGTATTACGGGCATCAATCATAATAGTATAGTAAAGTGGCGTAAAGTATATAACTATTCTGGTATTGATCCCTTGCTGAAGCACGGCCGTGTGGGAGGTTTTAAGAAAAGTGTTGTAAGCAAAGAAGAACACAATAAAATAGCTATGAAGTTGAATGACCCCAAAAATGGGATAAGAGGTTATACCGAACTTTTAGAATGGGTGAATAGGGAACTCTCTAAAGACATGAAATACATTACGTTGTTAAAATATACGGAACGTCATTTTGGAAGCAAGATAAAAGTAGCCAGAAAAAGCCATGTAAAAAAGGACGATGAGGCTGTTGCCACTTTTAAAAAAACTTCTCTCAAAAGTGCCAGGAAGTAATATTTCAATCCAATACAAAATTCACCAGCATCAACCTTTTCTTTCAGGATGAAAGCAGGTTTGGATTGTTTACACGTAACGG
>JBKJSJ010000415.1:0-4715 GCA_046595965.1 Ferruginibacter sp. | reverse complement strand
GCAATTGCTAAAAACTTTTTCATTTTGTTGTTTGTTTAAATTTAAATTATAATTTGTTATTAATACGGGGAGTTAAAAAAGGTAACCCAACTTTTTTTAAAAAATATTTATTCGTTGCTTTGGGTTACTATTGGGTAAACAAAGTATTAATATATAAGCCAAGGTGAATATAATAGAAGAAGAAAAATTTTTACTGCAGGGTCTTGCCAATGAAGATAAACACTCCATAGAAAAGATATACCGGGAACATTACAGCATGGTTCAATCTATGGTGCTCAATAATAGTGGAAGTTCCGATGATGCTGCCGATATTTTTCAGGAATCTATGATCGTGTTGTTTGAAAAGGTGAAAACGGGTCATTTTGAATTGCACTGCCAGTTAAAAACTTTTATTTACGCTGTATGCAGAAGATTATGGCTTAAAAAGCTGGCGCAGTTGCAGCGATATAGTTCTCCCAATGACAATATTGAAGAACTGGTATCGGTAGATGAAGACATGGAAACTCATGAAAACAGGCAAAAAGAATTTAGCATAATGGAAGATGCTATGAGCAAAATTGGTGAGCCGTGTAAAAGTTTGTTAGAGGCATATTACATACAAAAAAAACAGATGCAGGCCATAGCGGCCGATTTTGGATATACCAATGCCGATAATGCAAAAACCCAGAAGTATAAATGTTTGGTGAGACTGAAAAAATTGTTTTTTGCACAATATAAAAATGTAGAATAATGGAAGATTCTTTACTAATTGACGCCGTAGAACGAATGCTGAAAGGAGAAATGCCTGAGCAGGAAAGAATTTATTTTGAAGACCTTAGAAAAAATAATCCCGAGCTTGACCAGGCGGTGGTGGAGCATATCTTCTTTATAAATGAGTTAAACAAATTTGGTGCTGCCAGGAGTTTTAAGCAAACCCTGCACGAAGTAGAAAATAAACTTACCGACGAAGGATTTGTTTTTAGAGCCCCTGCTGCCGGCAAAGCAAAAGTGATTCATCTTTGGAATAAGTATAAGCGCACTGTAGCCGTGGCTGCATCTATTGCCGGAGTAGTTTCCCTATTTATTGCAAGTATTATTTCTTCTGTAAACAATGGAGAAGAAACCAATATTAAGCCATTGGTAGATAAACAAAACCAACTGGAAGTAAAAACCAGGCAAATAGAAAATAAAATAAACCAATTACAGGCGGGTGCACCCGTTATAGAAAAACCAAGGGTGGAAAGTAAATTCCGTGGTACCGGTTTTTTAATTGATGTAAACAATAATTATATTGTTACCAATGCCCACGTAGCAAGGGAAGCTAAAAACCAATTGATAATAGAAAATATAAAAGGTGAACAGTTTACTGCCAACGTAGTGTATGTAGATGTTTTAAGAGATCTGGCTATTGTAAAAATAAGTGACAATACTTTTAAAAAATTAGCTCCTGCACCCTTTGCCATAAGGAAAACCAATGCAGGTTTAGGCGAGCAGGTTTTTATGCTCGGCTATCCTAAACAGGAAATTGTGTATGGAGAAGGATATGTGAGTGCCAAGAATGGTTACCTGATGGATACTATTTACTGCCAGTTAAATACCGCCGCCAATGAAGGGAGCAGTGGCTCACCGGTAATAAACAAAAACGGAGAACTTATTGGTATCCTTACGAGTTCGGAAAGAAATGCACAGGGTGTGGTGTATGCCATTAAATCTATCAACATTCACAGGGCAGTGGAAGAAGCCAGGAAAATAGATGCCAACTCCAACATAAGGATCACTTCATCTCCTTCATTAAAAGGATTAAACAGGCCCGACCAGATACAAAAATTAGAAGATTATGTGTTTATGATCAAGGGGAATTAAGAAGATAAGTTTATAACTTTAACCCGAATATAAAGTAAGAGGCGTTTCAATATTTGAAACGCCTCTTACTTTTTTTAATGTATATACTTTCATCAATTCCCCCATAACGATGACGGATATTCGCCTGCTTCTATCAGTTCATGCAGGCTTTTTGTTACACCCGGTGCATCTTCTTTGTAAGTAACCCCGAACCATTGTGCAGTGGTAGGAATAACTTTGATAGCATTGTTTTGATCTTTAATAAACTGGTCGCCGATGATGGGAATAAAAAACTCGGCTTTTATATTATCATAATTTTCTTTAGGGAAAACACTGAATAATTTTTTTGTAAAATCAAAAACAGAAGGATGAAAACACCAGAAATTCATAGACACATTTGAGTTGGCGGGTACTTCTGTTTTCTGGTCATTTTCTTCATACAGCACTTTACCATCCTGCCGGTAAATTTTTATACGTTCAGTAATATCTACCAGGTTATTGTGTGCATCTACCTGGCAAACGCCCCGGCTTACTGTACCATTTTCGCTCAATGTTTTATCTAATTGGTAACCGATGATAGCATATTTATTTTCTGTGCATTCGTTCTTCAAAAATGCAGCAGCTTTTACAAACCCATCCTGGCCATAAAAATCATCGGCATTAATAACTGCAAAGGGTTCTTTTACTGCATCGGCAGCACACAATATAGCGTGGCCTGTGCCCCATGGTTTGGTGCGGCCTTCGGGAATATCGGCTTCGTGTACAAAATAATTCATTTCCTGGTACACATAATCTACTTCTATCTGCCCCTTGAACCTGGTATCAAAAGTTACTTTAAAATTTTCTGCAAAATCCTTGCGGATAATAAATACTACTTTACCAAATCCTGCACGGATGGCATCGTAAATAGAATAATCCATAATGGTTTCTCCCGAAGGGCCAAAGCCTTCTACCTGTTTCATACTGCCATAACGGCTTGCCATACCCGCTGCTAAAATTAAAAGTGTTGGTTGCATCTATATCTTTACATTAAATATTAAAAAAATTATTTCGGCAAAAATAAAACAAACCATCAGTTTAAAACAAAAATGCTTTTTGATACCGCTAATATAATTATTGATGAATTGCATTCGGAATTATTAACCGAAAAAAATATTAAGTTACAGGTAGCAAGGCTCGATAAGATTCATCCAATAATATCGGGCAACAAACTTTTTAAACTACATTATTTTTTAGAAGAAGCACTGCTGCAGCAAAAGCCTTTAGCTACTTTTGGGGGAGCCTATTCCAATCATCTTGCTGCTACTGCTTATAGCTGCAAAATAGCCGGGTTGCCTTGCACCGGTATTGTAAGGGGCGAAGAACCGAAAGAATTGTCTGTTACCTTACTTAAGTGCATAGAAGATGGAATGCAATTAATTTTTTTATCAAGAGCAAAATATTCATCCCTTTCCGCTCATTCGCAGGCAAGCTACTTTCCTGATTTAGCTGCAGACACCTTGGTTATACCAGAAGGTGGCTATCATCCTGCAGGAGCAAAAGGAGCATCGCTTATTATAGATGCTGTAGCAAATGCAGATGCTGATTTTATTTGCACCGCTATGGGCACGGCCACCACAGTAGCTGGTTTATTACAAAAGGCTGCAGTTCATCAGCAAATTATTGCAGTTCCTGTTTTAAAAAATATGACAGACCTTGGCCAAAGGCTCCTGCACCTGAATGGAACATCAACTTATAATAATTTATCTACCTGGGAAGATTACCATTTTGGAGGATATGCAAAAAAAACGCCGGCACTCTTACATTTCATGAATGAAATTTATGAACAATATGAGTTGCCAACAGATTTTGTATATACTTCAAAGCTGCTGTTTGCCGTTATGGATAAAATTAAAAACAACTGGTTTCTCCCAAACAGTAAAATAATGTGCCTGCATACGGGCGGCCTGCAGGGCAATCAATCTTTACCAAAGGGGAGCCTTATTTTTTAATTCATTTAACAGGTACCTATTTTTGTAAAGCAAGTGTATTGGGTATGCTTTATTATATTTGTTGCAACGGTTTCTAATAACTATGAAGAAATTAATTCTTTTTCTGCTTATTGCATTTTACTCCACAGCATCTTTATATGCCCAGGAAATATTGCCGGGTATTTCTGTTATTAATATTAACGGGAAAATAATTGTAAGCTGGAAGAACGAATACCAGCAACCTGTAGCCACCATTAATATTCAGCGTTCTTATGATAGTTTAAAAAATTATACTACGATTGGTTCTGTTTTAAATCCACAGAATAAAGAAAATGGGTATGCTGATGCCAGTGCACCCTACAATAAAATGTACTACCGTGTTTTTATTGCATTTGATGGTGGCTCTTATCTTATATCCCAACCCGCAAGACCCGGTAAGGATACAGGCACTTTGGCCACAACCACTGTAAGATTTCCATGGCAAAAAGATCCTTCAATAGATCCTAATATACAGGTACCTGCTCCGGGAACTGTAAACGCAGAAATTAGTTTCCCCAGTAAATGGGTGTTTACTGCAAAAGATAATAACGTAGTTCTTTTTTTACCGGGTGCATCCACAAAAAAATTTACTGCTATATTTTATGATGAGCTGGAGAAAAAACTTTTTGAACTAACCAATCTTAAAGATGAATACCTTATAATTGAGAAAGTAAATTTTATTCGATCGGGCTGGTATCGGTTTGAATTATTTGAAAGCGGGAAGCTGGTAGAAAAAAATAAATTCTTTATTCCCAAAGATGGAAAAATTACCAATGGCCCGGAAAAAAGGCAGGGTAATAAATAAAATTAATAAAGGGTTGCTTCAAAAACTTTCTCAAAATTCTTCTTTAGTTTTTCTTTCACTTCTTCATAATCAAGCTTAGC
>JBKJSJ010000199.1:0-3170 GCA_046595965.1 Ferruginibacter sp. | reverse complement strand
GCCAAAAGCAGACAGCAGTTTAAAAATAGATTTTGAATTTGCTGCATTGCTGGCATTTTGCAAAGTAGGTGAGGCTGTAACTTTTCCCGAAGGAAGTATGCAGGAATTTGTAGATAGCTTAAAAATAAAAGCGCAGGATAATGGAATGCCGGATGATATGTTTGAAAATTCTGTAAGCTTTGCCGATACAGTTGGCAAAGCCATTTTGGCCTGGAGCAAAAAAGATAATTATGCACAAACCAGAAGCGCTTCCCGCTATACAGTTATGGATTCTCCCGGTCGTTGGGTACCCACCCCACCGGCTTATGCAAGTGCTATGGAGCCACACTGGATGGAGATACGCACCATTGGCATGGATAGTGCCACACAGTTTATTCCACCGCCACCCATTCCATTCAATATGAAAGATACAAACGGTGCTTATTACCGGCAGGTCATGGCAGTAAAAAATACGATAGATAGTTTAACCCCCGAGCAACAGCATATAGCAGAATTTTGGGATGACCTTGGGGGGAAATTAAATGTATCGGGTCACGTAATGTTTGTTACAAAAAAATTTTCGCCCCCAGGCCATTGGATGAATATTGTGGGCATAGCTTCTCAAAAAGCCAAAAGCAGTTTTAGAAAAACAGTAGCTGCTTACACCCTCACTTCTATTTGTATGTTTGATGCCTTTATTCAATGTTGGGACGAAAAATTCCGCAGCAATATGGTGCGTCCTGAAACTGTTATAAATAAATACCTTGATCCAGACTGGAGGCCCTACCTGCAATCCCCGCCGTTTCCCGAATATACCTGTGGCCACAGCACTGTATCTACGGCTGCAGCAGAAGCATTAACCCATTTTTATGGAGATAATTTTGCGTACACCGATACCAGCGAATTGGAATTTGGAATAGCAAACCGTTCCTTTACTTCTTTTCGCCAGGCAGCAGAAGAAAATAACTGGGCAAGATTTTATGGAGGTATTCATTTTCATCCTACCTGTATTGTGAGTAAAGAATATGGAAATAAAGTAGGAACTTATATCATCAATAAATTGAAATTAGAAAAAGAAAATTAAAGAGCTTGCATTTCAATTGTGCAACATCATTTGCCCGGCCTGGTTTGCCCGGCCTGGTTTGCCCGGCCTTTTAAGGCCGGGATATAAAAGAATTTTTCTGGGCTTTAGCCCAATAGGAAGCAAAAAAATTTCTTTAAGATATATTGATCCACCCCCTAAGATTATTGAACGTCATTAGATCTCTAAAAACAATGCTCCTTGTTTTTTAAAAATGAGAAGTTGCTAAAAATTGTGATTATGAAACTTCTATTATTTTTTATGCTTGCAGTTATTTTTCTTTTTTCCTGTAAAGAAAAAAAGAAAGCAACTACCAGTTCTAAACTTAGTGATAACAAAGCTTTTAGTGATGTTCCGGACAGGGCATGGTGGAAAGAAGCGGTGGTATATCAAATATATCCCCGCAGTTTTAAAGACAGCGATGGCGATGGAGTAGGAGATTTAAAAGGCATTGTTTCTAAAATGGATTATCTGAAAAACCTGGGGGTAGATATTATCTGGCTCAATCCTATTTATGGTTCTCCTAATGCCGATAATGGCTACGACATCAGCAATTATCAAACCATCATGACAGAATTTGGTACCATGCAGGATTTTGATACCTTATTAAAAGGACTGCACAGCCGTGGCATTAAATTAGTGATGGACCTGGTGGTGAATCACTGCAGTGATGAACACGAATGGTTTAAACAAAGCCGCAGCAGCAGAACCAATCCCTACCGGAATTATTTTCATTGGTGGCCGGCAGAAAAGGGCAAGCCACCTTTTCGTCCCGGCGCTTTTGAAGTGGATGGTAGCGGCTGGCGTTTTGATTCTTTGACCAATGCTTATTACCTCCATTATTTTAGTTACAAACAACCCGACCTTAATTGGGAAAATCCTGTACTGCGCCAGGAGATTTATAAAATGATGCGGAGCTGGTTTGATAAAGGCGTAGATGGTTTCCGCATGGATGTAATTCCTTTTATCAGCAAAGACACTTCTTTCCCCGTTATTACTCAAAAAGATATTGATGAAAAATACAATGGAGACTGGAGTCAGTACCTGGGCAGTGGCCCCTATGTACACGATCACCTGCAGGAAATGAACAGGGAAGTGCTGAGTAAATATGATGTAATGGCATTGGCAGAAGGTGCAGGCACCACAAAAGCTACTGCTATGAACTTTGTAGATCCTGCAAGAAAAGAGCTGAACATGTCTTATCATTTTGAAGGCATGAACCTTGGATATATTTCAGGAGGCTTTAAAAGAATGGATCCAAAAGGGTACAGTTTGCCCGCATTTAAAAAAATATATTCCGATTGGGACAGCGTGTTTGCTACCAAAGGCTGGGGCACAATTTACCTGGGTAATCATGATCAGCCACGCATGGTTACCCGATGGGGAAATGATGCGCCGCAGTTTAGGGAATATTCCTCCAAATTATTATCTACATTCCTGCTTAGTATGAGGGGTACTCCTTATTATTATCAGGGAGATGAGTTGGGTATGAACAATATTAAATTTGATAGCATATCAGATTACAGGGATATAGAAAGCATAGCAGCTTATGGAAAAACAAAAAATGAAGGCGGCGATCTGCTGGCATTTTTAAACGATCAAAAAATTACTGCAAGAGACAATGGCCGCACGCCCTTTCAGTGGGACAATAGCAGCAATGCAGGTTTCAGCACTGGAACTCCCTGGCTAAAGATCAATGCAAATTATACAACCATTAATGCCGCTGCACAGGAAAAAGATCCCAACAGTATTTTAAATTATTTTAAAAAACTAACTGCTCTCCGCAAAGGAAGCCCTGCCTTAATTTATGGTGCCTATAAATTGTACGATGCCGATCACAAACAAGTTTATGCATACACCCGCATACAGGGAAAAGAACAATTGCTCGTAATATTAAATTTTAGCAATGATGCGGTAAATTATCCTTTGCCCGCAGAAATAAAAAATTACACTGATGCAACTGCGCTCATAAATAATTATCCGGATTTGGCAATTGATAAAACCGCAGCAAGCCTGCAGTTAAAACCATGGCAGGCCATTATTTTAAAATCAAATAATTAAAACAATGAATACAGTTAATAAAAAAATAAGGCTTGTTGTATTGTTTGCA
>JBKJSJ010000146.1:0-3332 GCA_046595965.1 Ferruginibacter sp. | reverse complement strand
ACCATATTATCTCTACATCCGTTACTTTTGCAACTCAAAAAATAGATAACATTTTAAAAAGTCAGTTATGAGTACAGTAAAAGTTGCCATTAACGGTTTTGGTCGTATTGGCCGTTTGGTTTTTCGCCAGATATATAATATGGAAGGAATTGAAGTAGTAGCCATTAATGACCTTACAAGCCCGGCAGTATTAGCTCATTTATTAAAATACGATAGTGCCCAGGGGCGTTTTAGCCAGCAGATAACTCATACCGAAAATTCTATTGTAGTAAATGGCGATGATATTAAAATATATGCACAAAAAGATCCTGCTCAAATTCCCTGGGGAGCGCATGATGTAGATGTGGTAATAGAAAGCACCGGTTTTTTTACAGACAAAGCCAAAGCAGAAGCCCATATTACTGCAGGTGCAAAAAGAGTAGTGATCTCTGCTCCGGCAACCGGCGATTTAAAAACAGTGGTATTTAATGTAAACCATGCAATTCTTGATGGTACTGAAACCATCATCAGTTGTGCAAGCTGCACTACCAATTGCCTGGCGCCCATGGCAAAAGTTTTAAATGATCAGTATGGCATTGCAACCGCTATCATGACTACCATTCATGCATACACAAATGATCAGAACACCCTGGATGCACCTCATCCAAAAGGTGATTTGCGTAGGGCAAGAGCCGCTGCAGCCAACATTGTTCCAAACAGTACAGGAGCGGCAAAAGCCATTGGTGTTGTATTGCCTGAATTAAAGGGTAAATTAGATGGAAGTGCACAAAGGGTTCCTGTAATTACCGGTTCTCTTACCGAGCTTACCAGTATTTTAAACAAAACAGTAACAGTTGAAGAAGTAAATGCAGCCATGAAAGCGGCCAGCAATGAAAGTTTTGGCTATACCGAAGATGAAATTGTAAGTTCTGATGTAATTGGTACTTCATTCGGTTCACTGTTTGATGCAACACAAACAAAAGTAATGACAGCAGGCGACAAACAATTGGTGAAAACCGTAAGCTGGTATGATAACGAAATGAGTTATGTAAGCCAGTTAGTACGTACCGTACATCATTTTGCAGGATTGATTACTAAATAGTTTTTTACACAAGGCTTAAGTGTTGCTATTTAGTTTCAATGGCAGCACCTGCCCACAGGCGGGCTTTTGTACAATACATCATTATTCATTTTTAAAACCGCAAAGACATGAAGCCGTGGAGAATTATATTATAATTTTTACGTCTTACATCTTTGCGGTTTTTATTTAAAATTTATCTCTATGTCAGCCTTCAGCAATTACAATTTTAAAGATCAGAAAGCACTTGTTCGGGTGGACTTCAATGTTCCACTGGATGAAAATTTCAGCATAACCGATGATACCCGTATGACGGCCACCATCCCAACGATTAAAAAAATATTAGCAGATGGTGGAAGCGTTATTTTAATGAGTCACTTTGGCCGGCCAAAAGATGGCCCTGAAGATAAATTTTCTTTAAAGCATTTGGTAAACCATCTGCATGAATTATTGGGTGGAGATACCAAAGTATTTTTTGCAGATGATTGTATTGGCACACAGGCTGGGATGACTGCAACAATGCTTCGCCCCCGAGAAGTACTGCTGCTGGAGAATCTCAGGTTTTATAAAGAAGAAGAAAAAGGCGATGAAGCTTTTGCAGAAAAATTAAGTAAGCTGGGCGATGTGTATGTAAACGATGCTTTTGGTACTGCACACAGGGCACATGCTTCTACTGCGGTTATTGCCAAATATTATGAAGCAGATAAAAAAATGTTTGGCCTGTTGATGGAAGCAGAAGTAAAAAGTGCAGAGAAAGTTTTACATCAATCTCAAAAACCTTTTTGCGCCATCATTGGCGGGGCAAAAGTTTCTGACAAAATTCTTATTATAGAAAACTTACTGGAAAGAGCTACCGATATTATTATTGGCGGCGGCATGGCTTATACTTTTATAAAAGCCAGGGGCGGCAAAATTGGTACCTCTTTGTGTGAAGATGATCGCCTGGATACCGCATTGGAAATTTTAGAAAAAGCCAAACAAAAAAATGTAAATATTCATTTGCCCGAAACTTCTATCATTGCAGATAAATTTGCAGCAGATGCCAACACTAAAGATTGCCCGAGCGATCAGATTCCCGATGGATGGATGGGGTTGGATATTGGAGGAAAGGCCGTAGGTATTTTTAACGAAATAATTGGCAAATCAAAAACTATTTTGTGGAATGGCCCTATGGGTGTTTTTGAAATGGAAAAATTTGAGAATGGTACAAAAGCTATTGCACTGGCTGTAGCCGAAAGTACGGCCAACGGAGCTTTTAGCCTGGTAGGGGGTGGAGATAGTGTAGCGGCAGTAAACAAGTTTAACCTGGCAGATAAAGTAAGTTATGTAAGTACTGGTGGCGGTGCATTGCTAGAATATTTTGAAGGAAAAGAATTGCCGGGTATAGCTGCAATTGATCAGTAATTCTTTTTGCTTTGTAGCGAAGAATAATTTAGATTTACAGGTGCAATTTTTTAGAAATCAATATTATTAAAAACTTGGATTGACTCATAGTTATTAATTTTTTTTACATGATTTATTAAACACTAAATTATTATGCAAAAAAATTCTTCAGCGTTTTATTTCCTATTTTTTGCATTCCTTGCCATTGATTCTTCAGTTGCTTTAGCACAGAATACAAATGCTGAGCCACAATATTTAACGCCCAAATCATCTTCTTTAGCAACTCCCCGCCTAACTTTTATAGTTATTAATAGTGAACAAAATACTTTCGGTTATAATATTCTTGAGAATAAACGTATAATGATACATCAGCCTTCTGTACCTGGCTTACCTGGCAATAAGGGATTTACCACAAAAGAAGATGCTACAAAAGTGGCAAAGCTGGTAATAAAAAAAATAAATAAAAATATCATGCCACCTGCCGTTTCACTACAGGAATTGCGATCCTTAAAAATAAAAATTTGATTATAAATTATGAAAAAGTTCTTACTAATTTATATATGGTTGTTTAGTAATCAATGTATAGCACAAAACACCTGGTTACAGAAAGCTAATTTTGGTGGTGCGGCAAGAGGAGAAAATCCCCCTTCCTTTAGCATTGGCTCTAAAGGATACGTAGGAACTGGCTATAGGGGTACTTATTTGAAAGATTTTTGGGAATACAACCCTACAACGAATAGCTGGACTCAAAAAGCTGATTTTGGGGGTACAGCACGGAGTGGAGCTGTGGGTTTCAGTATAGGTTCAAAAGGATATATAGGAACAGGTGATGATATTAATTTAAGAAAAGATTTTTGGGAATATGATCCATCTGCAAATACCTGGATACAGA
>JBKJSJ010000120.1:0-7278 GCA_046595965.1 Ferruginibacter sp. | reverse complement strand
GCAATTTTTAGCATATTAATAATTTTAAAAACAAAAAAGGCTCACATTTCTGTAAGCCTTTTTTATAAAATATGTGATGTACACACAAATCAACAAAGCTTACCCATGAGGTAAAGTATGATGATGATGTATGTGTGCGAATTGTTTCATTTGTTATGCAAAGAAAGGCTTGAATGCTTTTATAGCCAAATTTATTTTTACTTGTCTGGCCACTACAAAGTATTTTCAAAATCTGTAAGTCTAATCAATAGTGGGGAGATAGCTACAAAAGTCCCAAACCATAACCTTCCGTATAAATAATTTTCCCTTCATCAAAACTCACTCCTTTGGCTATATCTTCTGCCAGTAATAAAGGGCCATCCATATCTATATAATCGAGGAGGGGAGCCAGTTGTGCAATAGCAGCAGTGCCCACAGAACTTTCATTCATGCAGCCTACCATTACCTGCAGGCCCAGTTCCCTGGCCTGTTGTATCATGCGGCGTGCAGGCGTAATGCCACTGCATTTGGTGAGTTTAATATTAATGCCATGAAAATGGTTGTGGCATTTTTGCACATCTGCTTCTCCCACGCAGGCTTCATCTGCAAACAATGGCAGGGAGGATTGTTCAAATAAAATCTTCATGTCCTCCCAATTATCTTTAGCCAAAGGTTGCTCTACAAACTCTACTCCCAAATTTTTTAATAAGGGAATTTTTTGCAGTGCCTGTTCCAGTGTCCACCCTGCATTGGCATCTACCCTAAAAATAGCAGAAGTATGTTTTCGCAGGGCTGCTACCATTTCAATATCATTTTCGGTGCCTACTTTTATTTTATAAATGGGCCAGGGTTTTTCCTGCATTTTTTTTACCATGGTTTCAATGGTATCTATGCCAATGGTAAAATCTGTAAGCGGAGTATTGGCGGTATCTAATCCCCACAATTCATGCAGTTGCTTCCTCTTCATCTTGCCATATAAATCCCAGCCAGCCATATCGAGTGCACAAACCAAAAATGAATTCATGGGAAATAAATGATGCAGGTAATGCCAGTACCGTTCCGGATCGGTGAAAGAAAATTTTTCTACAAATATTCTTTTTTGCTCCAGGTCTTCTATCATTTTTTCTACCGGGATATTGTAATAGCTGATAGCGGGTGCTTCGCCATAACCCTTTATACCAAAGTAGTCCAGCTCTACAATAAGTGTGGGTTGATGTGTCTTTGTTCCCTTTGAAATGGTGAATGGATGATGGAATGGAAGGTTGTATGTTTTGTAAGAAACTTTCATGCCCCTGTCTCTGTCCAGGCAGAGAAATTAGATTTAAAGTGTATAAGAAAATGCAAAAATAAAATTTAAAAGCCACACGAATTGAGAGGGCTAACAGGAAACATCCGCCGGGCTCAAAAAAAATTATCTTCCGCTATCCTGAATCATATTTTTTAATGTTACAATAAAACCGGCCTGCTCCAGTATATTTTCCAGGCTTATATGCATGCGGTAATTCCAGTAATGATCGGGATTGACGGGATTGTTAATCCTTTCTTCCAAAGGATTTTCAATTCTAAGGCTTTCATCCATGGACAAAATATCCTGCAACAAAAATACTGCCCACATGGCGGGTGAATGCAGGTGTTGCTGCAGAATATCCCTGCATATCCAGGGCTCTGCATAAAAAGGTGCTACACCATAATGCCCCAACTGCTCATTATAAAAAGCGGTTGTCATAGCTTTATCTTCTTCCCACCATTCCCGTATGCTGGCCATATCATGCGTAGATGGCGTAACCACACTTGCATAGGGTGCATTGTAGGGATTGGAAAAAGTTTCACCGGCAAGCTTAGGCATGCGCTGCACTTCCAGTGCCAGCATCTGCATATTAGCCAGTACAGATTCTACCATTTTGGGAACCATGCCCAGGTCTTCGGCACAAATAAGCATGTTGGTGCTTCGTTTTAATGCTGCCAGTTTTTTAATACCTTCTTCTTCCCACAACAGGTTTTGCTTATTAAAAAAATATTCATCATACAAACGGGATAATGCCAGCTGCTCATGATGAGGCAATGCTTTATAGGAATCTGTATCGTACACTCCTATCCGTAAGTGATAGTTGTAAGGCATATCCTCATCTTTAAAAGCTATCACATTACTTAGCAAATCAAACAAACCCTGTTGCAGATAAATATGCTGTGGGTTATCCTTAAAGTAAGCTGTTATTTTTCTTTGGGTATTCAGTTCTTCCTTAAACTGGTAACTGTTTAAAAAAATATTTTTTACCAGCCCGGCGTTTTCTGCAAACCAATCGTGTAATAACTGTTCTGTTATAAAAGGTTGGCAAAAACGGTCTTCATTAAAATGAATACCGGCATTGCTAAAATCCTGGTTGCTCAGTGGCCAGGCCGGAACAAATCTTCCCATTATTCCTTCTATTGCATGAGCAGGAATACTCCAGATGCGGAAAAACCCGAGTACATGATCTATACGGATAGCATCAAAATAATTACTCATGTGCTCCATGCGCTGGCGCCACCAGGCAAAATCATCCTGGGTCATTTTTTCCCAGTTGTAAGTAGGAAAACTCCAGTTCTGTCCCTTTGTGGCAAAGGCATCCGGCGGTGCGCCGGCCTGCATGTTCATGTGAAAAAGCGAACGATACATCCATGCATCGGCACTATGCCTGCCTACACCTATGGGCAAATCTCCCTTAATGATAATACCGGATTTATGTGCATAATCTACCGCATCCTTTAACTGCAGGTGCAGATGATATTGTGTAAAATAATGAATGGCCACTTCATCATAAAAATCATTATCGGGGCTAACCAGCTCCTGAATTTTTTCTTCGTTATAGTTTTCATATTCACCCCAGGTATTGTAATCTGCCGTTTTATTTTTATCTCTCAGGTAGCAATATGCAGCATAAGGAACCAGCCAGTGCCTGTTGAAATCGAAAAAACCGAACCAGCCAAAATCATCTTTAAAAAGATGTTTGTCTTTTTGATACAGATCGCTGATGACTTTATTTTTTATGGCAAGCACTTCCTGGTAATGAAGCGATTTTTTTTCATTTAATGCCTTTACCTGCTGCAGCAGCTTATCAGAAAACGGAAGATCTAATGCGGTGGCCAGTTTCTGCACATTCAGGTAAATGGGATGGAGTGCAAAAGCCGACACTGCGGAGTAGGGATAAGAATCTTTATTGGTATGTGTGGCAGTGGTATCGTTGATGGGCAGTAATTGAATTAACCGTATGCCCGTGGCTTTAGAAATATCAGTAAGCAGATTAAGATCAGTAAAATCTCCCACACCCCAGCTACTGGCAGATCTTAATGAGGAAACCGGAATATTAACACCCGTGCCTTTCCACCGGTGCAGGGGTGCATCTAAAACATGATGCAATATGGTTAAACTATCTTTTTCTACAGCAAGGGGCAATAGCCTGTTGCTGCGTTCTTCGTAATCCATCTGCTGCCGCCTGAGATCGTATATTCCCAGTTTATATTCTAAAGGAAAATGTTCTTTTGATAAATTTAATTTAAGCTGCCACTGATTCTTTTTATAATCCATCAGCAAAGGCTTTTCAATATTCCACTCCTGCAATTTTTTGCCTGAGCCTGTTATACAAACTACTTTTCCTGCACCCAGCACCGGCGCTTTTATTTTAAAAATATGAGTAGGACTTTTTGTATCGGAGACCTTTACTTTTTCTTTCACCTGGTTAAAAACAGTGGCAAATGGTTTGGAAGCAAACACATCTGCATATTGGGGACCATCGTTCCACTCATCTATTATGTCAATACTTTTTTCAGATAATTTATTAATGCTCAAAGAAGAATTTTTGCAAAATTCTATTTCCACTCCGCTATTGGAATCTTTATATATGTAACTGTACTCAAAATCATCGGCAAGTTGGAGCCCCGCAGTATTTAATGTTGCCTTCCAGTAAGTATCGTTTAAATAATGAAGGGGGTATTCTATTGATTTTTGCTCTCCTGTTTTGGAGGTATAATTTATCTTTATAGCAATGGACTGACCGTGCTGAGAACGAAATCCTACAAAAAAATTAAGGGTCATATAATGTGTATTAGTGACGCAATTTACTAATAGCCAATTTTAAATTATTAAAAAGTTTTTATTTGATAAATTTTCAGCCTTTTATATCATCTGCCCTATATTTGCAAAAAAATAATTCATTTATGACCACTAATAAAAGATCGACCGGGCTTTACTGGATTTTATTTTTACTTTCTGTAGCAGTTTTTTTTGGGGTATATGCGGTGGCAGGTGGTTATTGTTCTATGATACTTCCGTTTAATGTAACCTTGCTTGCACTGGCACTGGACCTGATGTAAGGGCCATATAAAGATTTTAAAATGAAAATGCCCCACAATTGCGGGGCATTTTTATGGTTACCTGTTAAATAAACTGAGTATTAATTTCCCCAAACTAACGGGCAAGTGGCGATTCATGATAAAAAAGTGCATACCAGGTATTGGCTCTTTTTACATAAACATTTGATGCTCCTATTTGTGGCACCCATCTGTCACCTTCCGGATCTGTTGCATCCTGCAGGGCTTCGTAGTAAATAACGGCTACATTATCGGCCAGTTTTTTTACCCTGATATTAGATAAACGATAGGCTTTAATGTTGCTCTTTTGAAATGACTGAAGCACTTCTCCCTTATTCATAATTATTTGCCCAAAAAAAGCCTGGTAGTCTTCTGCCAACACATCTCTGAGCTTATCTAATTGTTTTGTCTTGGCAAATTCCCAGCTTGCCAATTCTTTATTGGTAATGATGGTAATATCTGCACGGGTTAATTCTACAGAGGGAGCTGTAGTGCTGGTACTGGTAACTTTTACATCGGCATTAGGCTTACATTCTGCAAGGCCAACAGCCAATAATATTAGTATTACCAGGTTCTTCATCTTTTGCATAAATATTGTTTTAATAAAAAAATAGCCATGCGGCTTTGCATACCTTATTGCAAAATCAATACCATTAAAAGATATTTATTTTTAATTGCATGCGTGCATAACTACATGCCAATAGATTACTGGCAGATTTTATTAATAGACTAATATTTAGCAAGATTCTTTTTCTTATAGCCTTTTGTCTGGAAGGTTTAGGGAGTTAGGGTATCATACTAAATAGCAAATCATTAATAACTGTAAATTTAGCGGATTGGTCTACAGCCCCTGTAATGGTTGTTAGCTGCCTGCTGCACAGTTACAGAACGGGAACAGGATACAAGCAATAAAATGATAATAAGAGTGGCAAGGAGGTTTTTCTGCAACTTCATATTGAAATGGTTTAGTGATATAATGAGGATAACAATAAACGCAGATAGATTGTAAATATTATGCAATGGCTGAAATAAAAAAAGCCGCCCCAAAAAATGGAGCGGCAGTATTTCATCAGCACATTAACAAATTAACTAATGAGCATATTGTATTTATTTCACTTCTTCAAACTCAGCATCGGTTACATTTTCCCCACCTGGGTTAGCTGCCTGCTCCTGCTGGCCATTGCCAGCATCTGCTGTTTGTGCTGCTCCTTCCTGGGTAGCTTTGTACATATCTTCACTGGCGGCTGTCCATGCAGCGTTTAAGGCTGTGCTGGCTGTATCTATCTGTGCAATGTCCTGCGATTTGTGAGCAGCTTTTAATTCTTCCAGTCCGCTTTCTATGGCTCCTTTTTTATCAGCAGGAATTTTTTCGCCATATTCCTTCAGTTGTTTTTCTGTTTGAAATATAAGGCTGTCGGCCTGGTTTATCTTATCTACTTTTTCTCTTTCTGCCTTGTCAGTAGTTTCATTTGCCTTAGCCTCATTTTTCATTTTCTCTATTTCTTCGGGGCTCAGTCCGCTGCCTGCTTCAATGCGTATTTTTTGTTCTTTACCGGTTCCTTTATCCTTGGCGGTTACATGCAGGATGCCATTGGCATCAATATCAAAAATTACTTCTACCTGCGGAACACCCCGGGGTGCTGGTGGAATTCCATCCAGGTTAAACATGCCCAGGCTTTTATTTTGATTACTCATTGGGCGTTCTCCCTGCAACACATGTATCTGCACACCCGGCTGGTTATCGCTGGCGGTGCTGAATGTTTCAGATTTTTTTGTGGGGATAGTTGTATTGCTTTCTATCAAACGGGTCATTACACCACCCATGGTTTCTATACCCAGGCTAAGCGGGGTAACATCAAGCAATAAAACATCTTTAATATCGCCACTTAATACGGCTCCCTGAATGGCAGCACCTACGGCTACTACCTCATCAGGATTTACGCTTTTATTTGGTTTTTTACCAAATAATTTTTCTACTATTTCCTGCACTTTTGGAATACGGGTACTGCCACCTACCAATATTACTTCATCAATTTGTGAAGTGCTGAGGCCGGCATCTTTCAATGCAGCTTCGCAAGGCTTTAAGCAACGCTCAAATAATTTATCGGCCAGGGCTTCAAATTTAGCACGGGTTAATTTTTTTACAAGGTGTTTGGGAACACCATCCACTGCAGTTACGTAGGGCAGATTGATCTCCGTTTCTGTAGAAGAAGACAGTTCTACTTTCGCTTTTTCTGATGCTTCTTTTAAACGTTGCAGAGCCATCGGGTCTTTGCGAAGGTCTATCGCTTCATCTGCTTTAAACTCATCTGCAAGCCAGTCCATAATTACTTTATCAAAATCATCGCCACCCAGGTGTGTATCACCATTGGTAGATTTTACTTCAAAAACACCATCACCCAATTCCAGTACAGAAATATCGAAAGTACCACCGCCCAAATCGAACACAGCTATCTTTTGGTCTTTTCCTTTTTTATCTAACCCATAAGCCAATGCTGCGGCCGTAGGTTCGTTTACAATACGGCGAACATTTAAGCCTGCAATTTCACCCGCTTCTTTGGTAGCCTGGCGCTGGGCATCATTAAAGTAAGCCGGCACTGTTATAACGGCTTCGGTAACTTCGGTTCCCAGGTAATCTTCGGCTGTTTTTTTCATTTTCTGCAGCACCATTGCACTGATTTCCTGTGGAGTGTACATTCTGCCATCTATGTCAATACGAACCGTATTATTGTCACCTTTTGCTACCTTATAGCTCCAGTGCGTAGTTTCTTCTGTTACTTCATTAAACATACGACCCATAAAACGCTTCACACTGCTGATGGTATTTTGCGGATTGGTAATGGCCTGGCGCTTGGCCGGGTCTCCCACTTTGCGCTCACCATTCTTTAAAAAAGCAACTACAGAAGGCGTAGTACGGCGGCCTTCATCATTTGCTATTACTACCGGCTCATT
>JBKJSJ010000478.1:0-3199 GCA_046595965.1 Ferruginibacter sp. | reverse complement strand
TATGTGCTCAACGGTATTGCCATTCATGATGGCTCCCTCTGCAAATTCCAAAGCCCATCCATCTTTATCTACATTAAACACAATACACTCCATACCCAGGTTGGCTGCTGCCACCTGAGTACTGATACGTGTGCGCAGGCTTGGATTTAAAAATAACAACCCGATTTTTTTGTTGGCACCCAATGCAGCATCAGCAAAGGGATTGGCTTTGTAGTACAACGCTTTTTCTACCATACTATCAATAGAAAATACATCGTGCACAGAAATAAAATTTTTCATACGCCAGTCCTCCACAGAGGAAATTTATTTGAGTGATTAGTAAGAATCAATTCTTTTACAAAAATATCTAAACTACCGCCTTCAGAGATTGCAACCACTGCGGGAAGTTATTGCAACTCCTTTTTCATTGCATCTAAAAATAGATTTGCTTCCACTTTTGTAATATTCAATGCAGGCAATAATCTTATAACATTCGGTTTTGCTTCCCCGGTAAAAATTTTATGCTTGTGCAATAAATTTTTCTTTACGTCTTTAAACTTTTCGGGCAATTCTATACCGATCATTAAACCTCTTCCTCTTACTTCTGTAATATTGGGTAATTTTTTCAATGCTTCCATCAGGTAATTTCCAATACTGGTCGCATTGCTCATCAGGTTTTCTTTTTCCATTACTTCCAGCACTGCCAGTGCGGCTGCACAGGCCAGGTGATTGCCGCCGAAAGTAGTACCCAGCATAAAATGTTTTGCCACAAATTTTGGGGCTATAGAAATGGCACCCACTGGAAAACCATTGCCCATGCCCTTGGCCATGGTATAAATATCTGCATTCACACCTGCAATATCATGCGAATAAAATTGCCCGGTTCTCCCATAACCGCACTGCACGGAGTCTGCAATGTAAACAGCATTGTGTTCATCACACAATGTTCTGATGGTTTGCAGAAAAGATTCGCTGGCTACATTAATACCACCCACACCCTGTATGCCTTCAATGATAACGGCAGCAATTTCATGTTTATTAAAAGCAGCACGCAATGAAAAATCATCATTAAAAGGAAGAAATAAAATATTTTCTGTTTCGTTTACCGGAGCTACTATTGATGGATTATCGGTAGCCGCCACTGCCAGAGAGGTACGGCCATGAAAAGCTTTTTTAAAAGCAATTATTTTTTTTCTGCCGTTGTGAAAAGAGGCCAGTTTTAATGCATTTTCATTGGCTTCTGCACCGGAATTGCAGAGAAATAATTGGTAATCTTCTTTACCGGAAATCTTCCCCAGTTTTTCTGCAAGTTCTACCTGCAATGGAATTTTTATGGAGTTGGAATAAAAAGATATTTCATGCAACTGGTCTTCAATGCGCTTTACCCAATGGGGGTGGGTATGCCCGATACTGATGACCGCATGGCCGCCATAGAGATCCAGGTATTTTGTTCCTTTATCGTCCCATACATAAGAGCCCAAAGCTTTTACGATGGTTACATCGTTTAATGGATATACGTCAAATAGCTTCATAAATTCCTGTGTACACCGCCCCAAATTATTTTGGGTACATGAGCACTTAGTTTGTTAGTTTAATAAAAATAGATTCCCTTCAAATTCTATTATCCCCTATTAGTAACTTGATATTTACTCCCCTTCAAATTATTAATCGCTTCCAGGTTCCAGCTTTAGGGCGATGTTATTTAGTGGGCGGAGGGGCTTTTCTTAAAATCCACTTCCCTTCAATTTTAATCCCATTGTTTCATCCAGCCCAAACATTAAATTCATATTCTGCACTGCCTGGCCACTGGCACCTTTTAGTAAATTATCAATAACAGAATGAACGACCAGTTTGCTGCCCAGTTTTTCTAATTGTATTACGGCCCTATTTGTATTTACAACCTGCTTAAGGCTGATGGGTTCATTGCTAACAGCTACAAAAGGATGATCGTTATAATAATCGTTATACAGTACTGTTAGTTCTTCAATACTTAGCTCACAACTTAATTGAGAACTAACGAAAATGCCCCGTGTAAAATCGCCCCGCCATGGAACAAAATTCACTGCTCCGGGTTTTAATGAGGATTGCAATTGTAATAGTGATTCTCCAATTTCTCCCAGGTGCTGATGAGATAAAGTTTTATATGCCTGTATATTGTTTGATCTCCAGCTAAAATGCGAAGTAGAAGAAAGCGATTGCCCGGCACCGGTAGAACCCGTAATTCCTGTTGTGTAAATATCTGTGAGCAAACCTTTTTTGGCCAGTGGTAATAAACCCAGTTGTATAGCTGTGGCAAAACAACCAGGATTGGCAACACTATCAGCCGTTTTTATTTTTTCCCTGTTTAGTTCCGGTAAGCCATAAACAAAATTTCTTTCGCCTGCTACTCCATCTTTCTTCAAACGAAAATCATTTCCAATATCAATCAGTTTTACAGAAGCAGGAATTGTATTTTGCTCAACAAATTTTTTAGCTTCTCCATGGCCGGCGCAGAAGAACAATACATCAATATTAAAGTGATGGTCTGCACAAAATGTAAGGTATGTTTCTCCCAGCAAATCTTCATGCACTTTACTCAATACATTACCAGCATTGCTTTTGCTCTGCACAAAACCAATTGCTGCCTGCGGATGATTCAGTAAAATTCTTATTAGCTCACCGCCTGTATAACCTGCACCGCCAATGATACCAACTGTAACAGGTTCGGCGTCCTCTAACCTCCCCCGGAAGTGGGAGACTTGCGAAGACTCCAATGATTTGTTAGTACTCATAATAAAAAACTTAAACTACTTTATTCTAAAATATCTTACGCCGCAAAAAATTGCTCACTGCCCTCTCTCAACATTCAACTCTCCACCTCCCCTTTTACCAAATGATAAATACCCGTTTGGTTACCAAATATTTTTGTAAAGCCCCGCACATCCTGCCCGGTAAAGCCTGTATTCATTTCTCCATAACTACCAAAACGATTGTTCATTAAATCGTAAGCAGATTCAATTCCTGTAACCACAAAACGGTAAGGTAAAAGTTCTACAAATACATCGCCTGTTACATGCTGCTGGGTGCTTTCAAAAAATGTTTCTATATCCCGCATTACCGGATCCATTATCTGCCCTTCGTGCAGCCAGTTGCCATAAAACTGCGAGAGCTGATCTTTTAAATTTAACTGCCATTTGGTAAGTACATTTTTTTCCAAAGCATGGTGTGCTTTTAAAATTAT
>JBKJSJ010000378.1:0-6838 GCA_046595965.1 Ferruginibacter sp. | reverse complement strand
AATGTTACCCAGGAAACTGCAATTTCCTGTTATTGTATACCTGGTTTTCGTGGCAATGGAACTAGTTACATCAACTCGGTTCAACTGGGCACCATTAATAATGTCTCCGGGAGAAATGCTTTTAATGACAAATTTTATTATTCCTATGTTGCCGCTCCCACAGCAACTCAAACGACTACATTGAGCCAGGGGGTATCCCAAACAATAACCATCAATGTTCAATCTCCGGGGTACAATGCTGTTAATAATGTTGCAGCGTGGATTGATTTTAATGCGGATGGGGATTTCGACGATGCAGGTGAGCGACTCGGAAATGCGATCCTGCAGCCGAGTGGTGATGTCAGGTTCACATTTACAGTCCCCGCCAACGCCTTGCCCGGTGCAACCGTGTTAAGGGTAAGAGAAAATTTCTTTTCCCAAACGAATATGCTTCCCTGCGCTTCCTATGTCGACACGTACGGCGAAACGGAAGATTACAAAGTGTCTATCGTTGTGCCGCCTGCTTGTGCAGGTACCATAGCGCTCGGTAGTACTATTACTTCTAATGCCGCACCGGTTTGTAGTAATGGTTCTTTCATCTTATCTGTAAGTCAGCCATTAAATTTTAGCGGTGTTGCTTACCAATGGGAAGTGAGTACCATGGGTGTAGCGGGTCCTTATACCGCATTGCCGGGACAAACCAACACACAGGCAGTCATTACCGGGCAAACCCAGGATTCGTGGTACCGGCTATCAGCTTCGTGCATAGGTTCCGGAAGCAACTCAGTTAGTGTACCGGTAAACGTTACTTACCAAACAAATATCAACGCCTGCTATTGTGCGCCCATGGGTGCAGTGAAAATTGCCAGCCTTTACATCAACACAGTTCAGCTAAATGCTATTAATAATAACAGTGGTAGTAATCCTACTGAATACACTTCCTATGTAGGTAGGTCCGAACCAACCCTGTCAACCATTTTAGGAAAAGGTATTTCTTATACGATAAATGTAGACATCAGCTGCCCCGATAATTCTACCCAGGCCCAACATTTGGCTGCATGGATAGATTATAACCATGATGGAGATTTTACAGATGCAGGTGAACAACTTGGAAGAGGTTATTCACTTCCTAACGGCAATCATAGTTTCACATTCGTGGTTCCAGGCTCCACCGTTACCGGGGCCACCCGGTTGCGTGTTCGCCAGGTTTTGAATATAGGTTTAGAAATTGATCCATGCGCCCCCGCTGCCTATAGTGAAACGGAAGATTACCAGGTAACCATTGCAGAAACAACTTCATGCATGGACACACCTGTGCTAGGTATAACAACCAGTACCAGCAGTGCAATTTGTCCGGGCAAATCAATCCATTTATCTGTAAGTGCTCCCCCGCCTGCGCTGGGTTTAACCTACCAGTGGGAGGTAAGTACCATTAGTGCATCTGGCCCCTATACGCCTGTTGCCGGTGCAACCAATGTGATTGCGACAATTACAGGACAGACGGCACCAAGCTGGTATCGCCTAAGTGCAACATGCAGTAACTCGGCACTAACAGGGTATAGTGTACCGGTAAATGTGCTTCAGCTTGATGCCAGTTTCTGTTATTGTATTCCTACAAACGGTGTGAATGCCAAGGGATACATCAATGCAGTAAACCTGGGGTCTATCAATAACGTAACTGGTAGAAACCCGCTTGCTTATACTTCCTATGCTAATTCACCTGGCGCCACAACTACAACCAGCATGGCCACCGGATCTCAGCAAAGCCTTGTAATAAATATTCATGGAATTGACGGGCCAGACTATGGCAGAAATAACGTAACCGCCTGGATCGATTTTAACCACGATGGCGACTTTAATGATACCGGTGAAAAAATTGGAGCGGCAGTTAGTCGTTACAACAGTAATGTGACGTTCAAGTTCGATGTGCCCACAACGGCTTATATCGGATCTACCCGTATGCGCATTTTTGAAGCATCAGGCCATGAGGTAACTAACCCCTGCGCTGACGCAGAGCAGGGCGAGGCGGAAGATTACCTGGTTACAATTGTCGCGGGCTGCAATGGCACTCCAGTGCCGGGCAATGCAGTAACCTCCAACGGGGGGCCGGTTTGCCCAACAACATCTTTCAATCTTTCTGTCAACGGTGCTCCTGTTAATAATGGCACTCGCTATCAATGGCAGGTTAGCACCACAGGAGCTTCCGGCCCGTTCGAACCAATTCCGGGTGCAACGAATACGACCACTACCATCACTTCTCAAACTGTTACCAGTTGGTACCGGCTTATGGCCACCTGCATTAACTCAGGTCTTAGCACAGCAAGTTCTGTAGTGAACGTAACTGCAGTTTCTAATTCTAACGTCTGCCTCACCTATTGCATCCCCGGATATTATGGCAATTCTTTCGGGCATATTAACGCTGTGAAGTTGGGCAGCATCGACAATACCAGTGGTATAAATGCGACCGCATATACTTCTTATGTAGGTTCACCTACTGCTACGCAGACCACCAACCTTGTGCAGGGCGTACAGCAAACATTAACTGTAAACGCTGCAGGCAACGGTGAGTGGAACAACCTGGGTGCATGGATCGACTTTAATGGTAACGGAGATTTCTACGATGCAGGTGAGCAACTTGGGGTTTTGGAAATGCAGCCTGACGGAAATTTAAATATCTCCTTTACGGTGCCTGCTGACGCTGTGCCGGGCTATACCCGCTTGCGGGTACGTCTAAGAGGCAATCCTTTTAATCCTGGTATGGATCCATGTGAGACGTACATTGTTGATTATGGAGAAGCAGAAGATTACCTGGTGAACATTCTTGCACCTTGTACTGGTCAAACCACTCCGGTCATCACGTCAGGCGGCCCTACCACATTTTGCCAGGGCAGTTCAGTTACATTAACTGCAAGCGGAGCTGCAACTTATGTGTGGAGCACAGGTGCTACCACTGCATCCATTTTAGTTACAGCAGGAGGCACCTATACTGTTACCGGTACCACCGCCGCCAGTTGTACAGGTACGTCCGCACCCACGACTGTATCAGTTACACCTCAACCGGCACCACCAACACTGGCATGTTATCAAAACGCAACATTTAACCCGGCAGCATGTGCCTGGATAGTTACAGGTATACAACCTGTAAAACCTGCGAATGTAAATTGTTGGGATAATTACCAATTCAATGCAACAACATGTGCATGGGTGAACATGGGCACTCAAGCGGTGAAACCGGTGAATATAAATTGCTGGGACAATTACCAATTCAATGCGACAACATGTGCATGGGTGAATCTAGGTACACAACCTGTAAAACCTGCGAATGTAAATTGTTGGGATAATTACCAATTCAATGCAACAACATGTACATGGGTGAACATGGGCACTCAAGCGGTGAAACCCGTGAATGTAAATTGCTGGGACAATTACCAATTCAATGCAACAACATGTGCATGGGTGAATCTAGGCACTCAAGCTGTGAAACCCGTGAATGTAAATTGTTGGGATAATTACCAATTTAATGCAACAACATGTACATGGGCTAACATAGGCACTCAAACTGTGAAACCAACGAATATAAATTGTTGGGACAATTACCAGTTCAATACAACAACGTGTACATGGGTGAACATGGGTACTCAACCAGCCCGTCCAACAACAGGGTGTTATTTGCAGGCAACGTTTAATACCACAACCTGCCTTTGGGATGTACCCGCACCTGTAACTTTTTATAGAGATGCAGATAGCGATGGTTTTGGTAATCTGACGGTAAGCATGCAAAGCTGTACACAGCCTTCTGGGTTTGTTCTTAACAACACCGATTGCGACGATACACAAGCGGCAGTTAATCCAAATACAATATGGTATAAAGATGCGGATAATGATGGCTATTATACAGGGAGCGGCATAACAAGCTGTGCCAGCCCGGGAGCAGGTTACAAGTTTTCCGGCCTCGTTGGCGGCGCCGACTGCAACGATGCGAATGCGAATATAAACCCAGGCAAAGTAGAAATTTGTGGTAACAACATAGATGATAACTGCGACGGCCAGGTTGACGAAGGATGTAACAACAAGGCATTACTAAGCATAAGTGATGCAGTAGTGTACGAATCCGCCGGTACTGTTACGCTTACAATTAGTTTGTCTAAACAAGTTAATCTGCCTGTAACTGTAAACTACACGACAGCAGATGGTACAGCCAAAAGCAAGGGAAATAAAAATAATCCTGCTGACTACATAACGCAAAGTGGTTATCTTACTATACCAGCAGGGGCACGATCAGCAACAGTTACCATTGCTATTATATCAGATGAGGTGCAGGAGCTGACAGAACAGTTTTATGTGATGCTTAGCAGACCCATAAATGCAGCTATAGACAAAGGCACAGGCACCATAACTATCCTGGATGTACCCGTACCAACTACTTTCCGAAAAAACACAAATGCGGTTAAAGAGGATGAGCTATTATCCGGGATAGCCGTACAGGCCATGCCTAATCCATCGACTAACTACTTTACAATTTTTACTGAAAGCAGTAACAAGCAGGTGTTAAACATTAGGGTTGTGGATGCCCTGGGAAGATTAATTGAAACAAAAAGCAATATACCAGCAAATGGCACTTCCAGAATAGGGTATAATTACAGACCAGGTATATACTTTGTAGAAATAACACAGGGGAGTGAAAGCAAACGGATAAAAATTGTAAAGAGCGGCAACTAAACAACATTGATCTCAAAAGGCAGCTCCCGCTGCCTTTTGATTTTATTTCGGATGAAATATTTTTCTTAATAAAGAAACAATTATCAGCTTTGATACATTGTTCTTCGCCTCGGTTAGTGGCACACCATGCCTGGGTTCGTGTCTTCACGAACCGGGTTTCTCAAAATTGTGTCTTGTTCTAAAAGGGCCTACACAAATTGTCTGTAGTTATACAACTTATGAACTTTAAGAAATGCGTATTATTGGGCAGAATAATTGTGGATGCGGTTCGTGGAGACACGAACGGAGGCGTCGGAGAATGAATGGTAATAGTTTCAAAAGGAGATAAGTATTTGTTTGATAAAGAGAAAGAGGATAAGCATTGCGGTAGAAAATAACATTTATATAATAGCAGGTGATTGCTGTTTTAAATTTTAGCCATTAACCATTTTCAGCAACTATTGCAATTCAGAAAATATATTTATATCTTTTATGAAAATTTATGATATGAAAAAAATTATTTTCCTTTTAGCGTTAAGTGGCTGTGCCTTTTTGTTTTCCTGTAATGATGATGCAAAAAATAAAACAACCACCGTTTCCACAATGGATAGCAGTTCCTTTGACCTCTCCCGGGAAAGAAAATGGGTAGATTCTGACAATGCAATGTTTATGGACAGAATTAAAAAATCAGATTCTACCGGGCTTGTAGATCACTACCATTCTGATGGCCAGGTAATGATGGCAAATGCAGATCCTGTAATGAAGAAAGATATTGGAGCTGCCTGGGGATCTTTTTTCCGCATGGGATTTAAAGACCTGAAAGTAACCACCGACGAGTTGGTAGGTAACAATGACCTGATGGTGGAAACAGGCTCGTACGAAATGTTTGGCGACAAAAACATGCTTATGGACAAAGGGAAATATGTGGTAGTATGGAAAAAAGAAAATGGCAACTGGAAAATATACAGGGACATTCCTGTTTCCAATATGGGTGTAGCAAAAAAATAACCAGCGGGTCAATTGAAACCGGAATTTGTATCACAGCCAGGTATATGCAATCATATTCATGATTTGTCTTGCCTTGGCCGGCAACATACCGCCAACCATTTTAAATTGGCGCCTTGGCCCCGGCTTCCCCGAGCCATGGGGTGGAAGTTACAAATTGATTTTCTTCTTTTTTCGGGGCTCTTGTGAAATATGCAAATATTCAAATAACGATGTAGATTATTATATTTATCAATCCTGCTCAAAGTGACGAATACCTCAAGGTATAATGGAAAAGGTTGTGGGTATGTACTGTGTGGCTCGTCAAAGCCGAGGCCACGGCAAAAAAGCCGAGGCCACGGCAAAAGTTAGTGTCGACCACGGCAAGAGGTGTGCAGTATACCCTTCGTAAATGCTTTAACTGCTAACTTTGTGTTATGGCAGATGTGCATACCAAAGAAACCAGGAGCTACAACATGAGCCGCATCAAAGGCAAAAACACAAAACCCGAAATGCTTGTGCGCCGATTCCTGCATGCAAAAGGGTTCAGGTATAAACTGCACGACAAAACCCTGCCCGGCAAACCTGATCTTGTTTTACCAAAATACAAAACAATCATCTTCGTTCATGGCTGTTTCTGGCATGGGCATACCACCTGCAAATACTACGTTGTTCCAAAAACCAACACAGACTGGTGGCTGAATAAAATAAATACCAACAAAGCCAATGATGCCAGAACAATAAAGGCATTAAAGAAAGATGGCTGGAAAATTATTTATGTTTGGGAATGTAGATTGAAACCTGCTAAGGTTGTAAAGACTTTAAATGAGCTGCTGAAAAAACTCTCCTGATTATTTATTAGAAATTTATTCATAGTGACTTAAAAGCAAATGTACTTTAAGTCACATTGGATAGTATTGCTTAATGGACATTAAAATTAAAATTGGTTTGAGAGTTAAGGAACTACGGACCGAAAAACATCTTACGCAGGAAGCAATTGCCTTTAAGGCTGAGATTGATAGAACTTTTATGAATCACGTGGAAAATGGTAAACGCAATGTTTCCGTAGAGACATTGGAAAAACTCATTTGCAATGGCTTAGACACAAGTTTTAAGGACTTTTTCTCAACTGATATTTTTTCAAATGCAAAAAAACGGAAATCATGATTGGGAGAAA
>JBKJSJ010000372.1:0-12938 GCA_046595965.1 Ferruginibacter sp. | reverse complement strand
TAATAAAATATCCCGTGCCTGCGTAGCAGTATTGCAGCTTACATATACTATGCGGGTCGCCTCCATCTCTAGCAATTTTATCACAAGTTTTTCGTGCATACCTACCCGTGGTGGATCGGTGATAACAACATCGGGCCTGCCATGCGTGGCAAAAAATTCATCATTGCATATTTTTATTACATCCCCGGCAAAGAACGCAGCATGTTCAATATTATTGAGGGCGGCATTTTTCTTTGCATCTTCAATAGCTTCTTCTATTACTTCTACCCCAATGATTTTTTTGGCTCCTTTACTAATAAAAATGCCAATGCTGCCGGTGCCACAATAAAGATCGTACACAATTTCATTTCCGGTAAGGCTTGCAAAATCACGGGTGATGCTGTAGAGTTTTTCTGCCTGCTTCGTATTGGTTTGGAAAAAAGATTTTGGGCTGATGATAAACTCATACTCTTCCAATTTTTCTATCACATACCCTTTACCAAAATATACCTGCGGCGTAAGATCATAAATACTATCGTTCCATTTAGGATTAATGGTAAATACTAAAGTTGTAATAGAAGGTACTTCTTTTAATAAATGATTAAATAAAAGCTCCTGGTCTTTTTGTACCTCATAATTGAGGCAGATATTTACCATCAGTTGGCCGGTATTGCAATAACGGATAATTACATTGCGTAGCCATCCCGTATGCTGACGAATATCATAAAAAGAAAAATTATTGGCCAGCGCAAATGCACGAATGGTATTGCGGATGCGGTTGTTTACATCATCCATTAAAAAACATTCCTTTATATCTATTATTTTATCAAAGATGCGGGGAGCGTGGAAACCTAAAGCCCCCTCCAATACTACCCCGGCGGAGGAAGCTTGTGTACTATCTGATGACACAAAAGAATTTTTAGTTATTGAAGTGCCGGAATCCCCTCCACCGGAAGGTTGGGAAGCTTTCTCCTCGGAATGCCTGGAGGAAGTATCAATTTCCTCTGGTAACAAATATCTTTTATTGCTAAAAGTAAATTCTAATTTATTGCGGTAATGAATTGTAGTATCGGCACCTGCAATGGGCAAAAAAATAGCATCCGTTACTTTGCCTATGCGTTTAAGGTTTTGCTCTGCCTCCTGCTGTTTATATTGCAGTTGTTTTTCATAAGGAAGCATCTGCCATTTGCATCCGCCACACACACCAAAGTGCATGCAAAAAGGCGTTACTCTTTCTGCAGCGTAATTAGTAATCTTCATCACCCTTGCTTCGGCCCAGTCTTTTTTATTTTTAGTAACTAATAAATCGGCGGTATCGCCTGGCACAGCACCCGATACAAAAATTACTTTTCCATCCAGCCTTGCCAATGCTTTTCCCTCAGCAGCATAATCTGTAATGGCTACATTTTCCAATACGGTGTGTTTATTCTTTTTTCTCACGGGGCAAAATTAATAGTAAACGGGTTTATAAAATCTTTAGACCCGCTGCAATAAACCCTTTAAACCTTATAGCTTTGTTAAGGATGCCTTTAAAACAGCTATTTTAAATACATTTGTTCTGCTTTTATAAATATGAAGAAAATATTATTTACCCTCTTTACAGCATTACTTTCCGTTATTTCCATTGCACAGTCTTTCCAGGTGAGCCTGCAAAGCAATTATAAATCTGGTTATGCTTACTTAACCTATCATGCAGGCGCAAGCTTAAATGTAGAAGACTCGGCCGAAGTAAATACTGATGGACTCGCTGTTTTTAAAGGAAACCGAATATTGCCTCCTGGTATTTATGCGGTGGTTTTTCCCGGCAAAAAATTCAGTATAGATTTTTTAGTGGGCAAAGAACAGGGCATCAGCATTAAAGCCAATACCGAAGATTTATCAAAAATAAAAGTAAGTGGTAGTTCAGAAAATTTACTCTTTCAGCAATACCAGCAATTTGTAGCAGTAAAGGGAAAAAAACTGTATGAAGAAAAACAGGCTTACTTAAACGCACGCAACGCAAAAGACTCTGCCCTGCATGAAGCGGGCTATAACAAAACAAATAAAGAACTCCTCGATTTTAGAAATGATCTTATTGCTACCCATCCGCAATCTATGATGGCAATTATATTGAGGGCAATGAAGGAACCACCTTACCCCGATAAAGTGGCCGTAACCAAACAGGACTCCATTGATAATTACCAGTATTATAAAAATCATTATTGGGATGGTATAAGTTTTATGGATGAATGCATTGTACGAACTCCATTTTTTACGCCCAAGCTTAAGCGGTATTACGAAGAAGTAATGCCACAGGCTGCAGACAGTATTATAAAAGATGCAGACTATAAACTACTGCTTGCCCGCAGTGCCCCGGAGATGTATAAATATTTACTGAACTGGCTTACGGATGAATACATTAGTCCCAAGTACATGGGGCAGGATGCCATCTTTGTTCACCTTTTTCAAAAATACCACAGCAAGGGCCTAAGCCCATGGCTTAATGAAAAACAGATGGAGGTAATTACCCGCAGGGCTTACATGCAAATGTCTAATCTTATTGGAGAAAAAGCTGCCAACCTGGAGTTGTTGGATACTGCCGGCAAAGTTTCTCCGTTATATGATTTAAAATCAGATTATACTGTGGTAGTGTTTTGGGATCCTACCTGCGGACATTGCAAAACAGAACTTCCACAAATAGATTCTATGTACCGGGCAGACTGGAAAAATAAAAACGTAAAAATTTATGCAGTACTGAATGACCATAACCTGGATGAGTGGAAAAGTTATATCCGCACTCATAATATTGGTGAATGGACCCATGTATATAAAAGTTTGGAAATGATAAAATCAGATACTGAAATGCAGCGGCCTTCTTTTAAACAATTATATGATGTTACTCAAACGCCCACATTATATTTGCTGGATAAAGAAAAAAGAATTGTTGGAAAAAAATTAACCCTGCTACAACTCAATGATCTGCTACATGTAAAATGGAGTGTAACGGGGAAGTAAGGGCAAGCCAGAAGTCAATAGCAAGAAGTCAATAGTCTTTGGCGCACATTTAAAAATTAAAAAAAGCAATTGCTAAAAGCTAATAGCTTTTGTAAGACGTTTAAATAAAATATACCCTTTAAAAAAAACACTCAACAGTAATGAAAAAGTTTTACCTGCTTTTTGCTTTTGCAATGTTTAATGCTGCGGCTTATACGCAAACATTTATCAGCTACGGAAACAATACCATCTCTAAGGATGAATTTTTAAAAGCCTATAACAAAAATAAAACGCCTGTAGCAGATGCAGAAAAATCGCTTAGGGAATATGTGGAATTGTACAGCAATTTTAAACTGAAAGTAAAAGCCGCAGAAGAACTAAGGCTGGATACGCTGCCACAAATACAATTTGATATTGCCAATTTCAGGCAGCAGATATTAGAAAATTATCTTACCGATAATAAAGGAATAGACCGCCTGGTGCAGGAAGCTTATTCAAGAATGCAGAAAGATAAACATGTGCTTCACTTTTCTGCTCCAATAACTAACGATGCCAAACCAGAAGATACCGCCAAAGCATATAAGGCCATGATGGATTTATATGCAAAGCTTAACAGTGGCCAGGCAGATTACAAAAATGCTGCAGAAAATGCAGCCAGCAGTGGTACCCTTATTAAAAACAGCGACTTTGGATTCATCACCGCTTTTACGGTGCCTTATGAATATGAAAATATTATTTATGGCCTTGGCACTGGCCAGGTAAGCAAACCTTACCGGGGAAAAAATGCCTGGCATATTTTTAAAGTTACGGAAGAAAGGCCCAGTGCAGGCCGCTGGAAAATAGCACAAATATTAATTGCTTATGCACCCGGAGCCGACACAGAAGCCAGGGCAGCCGCAGCTAAAGAAGCAGCACATGTACATGAGCTGGCAAAAAAAGATGAAAATTTTTCTTTCCTGGCCAAAGAATACAGCGATGATAAACTCAGTTATCTTACTGGTGGCGAACTTCCGGAATTTGGAACAGGTACATTTAGCCAGGAGTTTGAAAAACAAGTATTTCTATTGAAAAAAGATGGCGATATCAGCCAGCCCTTTGCCACCGAATTTGGTTACCATATAGTAAAACGGCTGGGCTTTACCCCTACTCCTTCCGATGCATCTGATGTAAGTTATTTATTTGACCTTAAACAAAAAGTATTAAAGGATACAAGGATAAATTTAGAAAAAGAAAAATTTGCCAGGGAAATAATGACCAGGGTTGGATTAAAAAAAACCAATCAGGTAAAAGAAGCAGATCTTTTTAGATATGCCGACAGCTTAATGACTAATCCCACGGTACTTCAAACAAAGACCTACCCCATCAGCAATAAAACGATTCTTAGTTTTAAAAACGGATCGGCCAAAGCAGATGAGTGGCTGGCTTATGTAAGAGAAAATAAATCAAATACTGAGCTAAATAAAAACGAAACCAACAAACAGCTTTGGGAAAAATTTATTCCTCTAGCGGCAGTAAATTATTATAAAAATCATTTGGAAGAATATAATGCAGATTTTAAATTTCAAATGCAGGAATTTAAAGAAGGCAATATGTTGTTTGAAATAATGGAACGCAATGTATGGAGTATGGCCAGCAACGATACTACAGGTTTACTAAAACATTACAATGACAACAGCACAAATTATAAATGGGCTGCCAGTGCAGATGTAGTAATATTTAGTTGCTCTTCACTAAAAGTAGCGGAGGAAACCATGACAGCATTAAAAAAAGGAAAGAACTGGCGGGTCATGTCAGATGATAATGGCACCAGCCTGCAGGCAGACAGTGGCAGGTATGAAATTTCGCAAATTGCAGGTAATAATAATGCTGGTACCCCTGTTAGGAATTCTTACAGCCCCATTATTACCAATGTAGATGGCACCTCTACTTTTGTAAAATATGTAAACATCTATTCCCCCAACCAGCAGCGTAGTTTTGAAGAAGCCCGTGGCCTGGTAATAAACGATTATCAGCAGGTGTTGGAAGCCAAGTGGCTGGCTGCATTAAAGAAAAAATACCCTGTAAAAGTTAATGAAAATATGCTGAAAGAAATGTTGAGGTTGTGAGGGATTTTAGGAGATTTGAGAGGTTCGAGAGGTTCAACGTTTAAGAGGTTTAAGAGGTTTAAGAGGCTAGAAATTTGGTTATTTATTTGCAAAAAAAAAGAAAATATGTTTTCATAAAAATATTAATATTTATTTTAAAAAAGCCTGTCAAATCCATTGGCAGGCTTTTTGCGTTTGTGGGCTTGCACCAGACATTTACTGGTAAAACATTTTGGGCACAGCAGTGCTTAAAATGATTGTTAACTTAACCACACTTATATGAAAAAAATCTTTTTTATGGCAGTAGTTGCCACGGCTATCACAAGCGCTCAGGCACAGTTATTTTATGCACAGGGTGGATTAAACCTGGCAAACATTACAAAAACCAGCGATGGACAAACAGAGAAGAACGCAATTTTACCAACGTTTAATGTGGGTATCATGGGGCGCTTTGGATTATCGGAAACCGTGGACCTGGAAACAGGATTGTTATTAACTGGCAAAGGTTCTAAAGCAGAAACTTATTATAATGGTGGAACAGATTATGTAAAATCTAAATTTAATCCGCTGTATGTAGAACTTCCATTAAATCTTATTGTGGGCATACCATTAGGAAAAACAAATAAAATATTTTTTAATGCAGGGCCTTATGCAGCCATTGGTGTTGCAGGTAAATCAAAATTTGAATCTAAAATAGGCCCGCTTTCTTCTACTTCAGAGACTGATATTAAATTTAGTAACGACGACCCTTTTACCTCAAGGCAGGATGATGCGGCGTATGATAAATTAAAACGTTTTGATTTTGGAGTAAATGTTGGGGGCGGTTTTGAATTTAATAAACTGATATTGAAAGCAAATTATGGCCTGGGTCTTACAAAAATAAATTCTACTCAAAGTAATAATGGTGCAGATGATAAAAATAAATACCGCACTATGAGCTTTTCTGTAGGCATACCTTTAAGCAGGTAGAACCAAATTGAATTTCATTAAAGGCTCCCGCTCGTAAGTAGCATGCGGTTGAGCTTTGGTAAATACCGGCTGCACTAACAATAAAATAATAAAATGCAATCTGCATAAAACTTTCTTCATTGAGCAAAAACAAAAAGGGCTTTCTGTAATGGAAAGCCTTTTTTAATTTTCTTAGTTATTTTTTATACCAAACGGAATTTCATTTTAGGCCAGTGTGTGCTGGCTGAAATTTCGGTTAGCTTTTGTGCGGCATGTTTTGGTAAATGCCGACCTGTACCGGAGTATTTGGTCATAGAAAAGTTTTGGGATAATATCTAAATCAATTCGACATTAAACCAATTCTTTTACCACATTGCACACCATAGCAGGCCTTCCCAAAGTATAATAATGCAGCACTGGTACACCAGCTTTGTACAGTTCTCTGGACTGTGCCAGCAGCCATTCGGTACCAACCTGCTCTACCTCTTCGTCGGCTTTGCATTTTAATACTTCATTGCATAAATCTGAAGGAAGATCAATATGAAATATTTTTGGCAGCACCGTTAATTGCTTTTTGGTATAAATTGGTTTAAGGCCGGGAATAATGGGAACAGTAATCCCCACTTCTCTACAGGCATTTACAAATGAAAAATATTTACTGTTGTCAAAAAACATTTGGGTTACAATATAATCTGCCCCCGCATCTACCTTTTTTTTAAGGTAAGCAAGATCACTGTCCATATTGGGTGCTTCAAAATGTTTTTCGGGATAGCCCGCCACACCAATACAGAATTTTGTTTTAGTTGTATTTTTTAATTCTTCTTCCAGATAGATGCCTGCGTTTAAATTGTTTACCTGTTTAAGTAAGTCAATGGCATATTGATGCCCACCTGGTTCCGGTTCAAAACTGGCTTCGTTTTTTGCAGCATCGCCCCGCAGCACCAGCACATTGTCTATGCCCAGGTAATTCAAATTAATGAGGGCATCTTCTGTTTCATTAATTCCAAAGCCGCCGCAGATAAGGTGCGGCACTGTATCTACATTATATTTATTCATAATGGCTGCACAGATAGATTCTGTACCTGGCCTTTTTCTTACCACTACTTTTTCAAAAGTGCCATCTGCTTTTTTCTTAAACACATGTTCACTTCTGTGATAAGTTACGTTTATAAACGCAGGGTTAAACTCCATCAGCGGATCCAGGTGATTGTATAAAGACTGGATCCCTTTTCCTTTAAGAGGTGGCAGAATTTCAAATGAGATCAGTGTCTTGGTAGCCTTGTTAATGTGGTCTATTACTTTCATGTTACAAAATTCGCCCAACAGGGCGGCTTTATTCTTTTTATAAATATCTGCAAATTTAAGCAAGGCTTGCTGCAATACAAAAAGCCCTTTTTTTCAAAAGAGCTTTAGGGTTGTTTAGGGTGTATGATAATTTAAGTAATAATTATAAAGTCCGTCTTCCGGTTATAGTAACTGTTTTATTATTGCCGTCTGTAAAACTGCCATTTAACTGATCAATATTTAATGAGCCCACAACTTTATTGCCACTACCTGTTGCCATTGTTAGCTCGTTATTACTAATGGTACCATCAAACTCGTCGGAAGTAGTAGTTCCGGTTTCCCTTGCCACGCCTCCAAAAATACCGAGGCTTCTTAATACCATCATATTAAATGTGCCGGATTCGGGCAATGTAGTTTTATATGTTCCTTCAAAACATTCTACCAGGTTGCCGGAAGTTTCTTTCACAACATTTAAGGATGCATTTGGATGGCCTGGAATATTACCCGATGTAACAGTGGGTGAAGCTCCGCTGATACCAACAGCAAAATTAATTGTTACAGCAGCACCATTTAAAGTTCCTGTAAAATTAGCAATGTATGGCTGCCCGGCTACCCAGGTAACTGCTGAAGTAAGGTTTACAGTAACGCCATCAATAACCATTACTGCTCTAATAGCAGTACCGCTATTGGCAATGTCAAACATAATAGTTCCAGACGATCCAATTACTACACCTTTATAAATTCCTTTGCTACTTGTATTATTGGCAGCTAAAGCATCTGGAGTTGTTTTGCAGGTAGTGCAGGTGTAAGAAGCTGGAGCATCATCCGATTTTTTGCAGGATGAAAAAGCAATTACAGCAAGCATGGATAATAAAATTAATTTTTTCATGTTTATATTTTTTTTGTTTGATAAAAGTATCAATTGCCTTCTGTATCAAAAATGTGATTAAAGTAGTAGATATAAAAAAACCGTTGGAATTTTTTCCAACGGTTTTTAAAAATTTAAAACAATAATTTTAAAAATTAAATCCAATGCAGATGCCCGAACGAACACCAGCCCAGGGGCCTTTAAAATTTACAGTGGCTCCATTACCATCTACCACATACGTAAATTTTGTAAGCGGAATATCCAGGCTGGATAACTCGTCTCTCAGCGATTGTTGCTCAGAAGCATTCAAAGTTTTTTTGCCACTTATATCTCCTTTAGAAGTACCATAATTAGGACCCAGGATCCACAAATCCAGATAAATATTTTTCCCAAGATTTTTTTGCACACCTATCATCAGGCCACCGGTAACACTGTTTAGGCTGCCTTTAAGTGGAATGCTTTTTACAGTGCCTAAATCATCATACTCATATAATAATTCTGCATTGTACCGGGCAAAACTTACAAATGGTCCAAGATAAAAGCCATGGAAAACTCCTTTACGCCCTAAGTAAAATCTTATTTCGGGTATCACTGCAACATTGCCCACTTTTAAATTGTTCAATTGTCTTTCTGTATCAGGGTCATCAGCCAGTTTTACAAAAGTACTTTTAAGGGGGATGCTTCCATCGGGCATGTAACGCACTGTTGCTGCTACCGATATTTTTTTGGAAACTGCCCGTTCATATTGAACTGTAAAGTTTTTTATTGCCAATGCAGGCAAGTTTAGTTTTAGTATGTTTTTCTTAGCCCTGCTACTATCTTCACCTTCATTCTGAGCCAGCAAAGATTGACCAAATGCAACTACAACAATCAGTAAAATTAATTTTTTCATCAGTTTTAGGTTTTAATTAGTTTAAGGTTATATATGTAATTTGAAATGCAACAACAAAATAAAAATAATAAAATAAAAACGGTGGGTTATTAAACCCTATTTATGGATAAAATTTTTTTTAACGAATTTATATTTATCATATTTTTTCAGGTGTTAATACAATTATCGACACATATTTTCTGTTACAAAAACCCTGTTTTTTTCAATGCTTCTACCCTGGAGTTTACCTGTAGTTTTTCGTAAATGTTACGGATATGGGTGCGTACTGTTTCTATACTTACAAATAATTTATCTGCAATTTCTTTGTAGCGGTATCCCTTACTCAGTTGCTCCAGCATCTCCTGCTCCCGCCGGCTCAAGTCCTGGAAATACTGATTTGTTTTTTCCTTTACAGCAAATGCCTCAATAATTTTGCGGGCTATCTGGCTGCTGATGGGGCTGCCTCCATTGTAAACTTCTTCTATGGCTTCCAGTATTTTTTCTGATGAAGTAGATTTTAATAAGTAACTCACAGCACCTGCTTTCAGTGCTTCAAAAACGGTATCAGGTTTATCATACACCGTTAATACCATGCAGAGCATTTTGGGGTGAATAATTTTTAACCTTCTCATGCAGTCTATCCCATTCATACCCGGAAGCTGCACATCAAATAACACGATGGTAGCAGGTTCTGCAGAGAGTGCATTCAATGCATCTTCGGCATTCTTGAACAGGCGCAATTCTTCTACATCTATATGCAGTTGCACCTGTTCGGCCAGGTAATCCCGTATGGTATCATCATCTTCTATGATGGCTATGCTTTGTAATTTAAGGCTCATGTGTGTTGGTATAAATACATCCGATAAACAATTCATCATAATTCAGCAATTTTTTTAAACGATGGCTCAAATATGATTATTAATAAAACAAAACACAATGTGATAATAGTAGTACATGTAATTGTTCAGGTGTTTGAGTTTAGAGTTTAGTAATTTTTAAGCCGTTACTATGCTATGGGTACACTAAACTCTACCAGGGTACCCTTTGTTTGTAAACTGCTAATAGAAATACTGCCGTTTATTTCTTGTATGCGCTGGTGGATATTTCTTAACCCATTTCCATTTCTCACTGTGCTTTCATTAAATCCAATACCATCATCATTGATTTTAAAATTTAATAAATTGTTATTTAATTCAGCAACAATGCTGATATTTTTTGCCTGGCTGTATTTTACTGCATTATGTACTGATTCTTTTGTTACCAATAAAATATTGCGCCTAAGTTCATTGCTTAGTTTTATGCCAACATCCCATTCCGGCAACTGCAGGCTATATGCTATACCGGAGTATTCTAATAGTTTATGCAACTCTTCTCTCATATAGGCCATCAATAATTCCAGCGAATTATTTTCAGGATTCAGGCTCCATACAATTTCTCCCATATTGCCCACAAGCCTGCGGCAGGTTTGTGCTATTTCTTCTATTTCTTTTGCAGATACATTTATTTTGTTTTTGGCAGCATCACTCATGAGGGTAATGCGGGTAAGCCCGGCACCAATATCATCGTGCAGCTCCCGGGCTATGCGTTTTCGCTCGGCTTCTTCTGTCATTATTAATTGTTGTGTAATTTGTTTCTGTTGCTCAAGGTATGCCAGCAGCATTTCTTCTTTTTCTTTTTTATACCGGTAAAATTGTTGGGTAATACCTGCTGTCATTAATATCAATTCTACAATAACACCAATGCTCATAAAATTTCCGGATGATACCGGCAAGTCCAGCACCCCACTATGTTTTAAAACTAATATTAAGGAGCAAGCCATGCTTACAATAACGGCGGCAAAATAATACCAAACCAATTTGTTGCGGACTATAGATACCCACAGCAGGTAAGCTACCAATAACAAAATACTTACGAGGTTCAAAAAGAAATGCACCGAAAGAAAAAGCTTCATATCGGGGGCATTAGCAATATTTATTACAGGCAGAAAGGGAAGGATGCCCCAGCAAGCCAGTAAATACATACAAGCAGTTAATATTTTGCGGAGCCTGCTATTACTATCGTAGGGTTTGCAAAACTGCAAACAACAGGCTATAAAAAATACAACAGTCAAAACACTTATGCCAGGCCCCAGCCGGGTAGCCCAATCTGGAATATTGGGATACAGGTACTGAAAGCCAAACCCTTCGGTACTCCACAACCATGCCCATAAAAAAATGGAGTAGCCGGCATAGAGCACAAATAAACGGGCTTTTGACTGAAGATAAAAAAACAGGGCAAAGAAAAAAGTAAGAAACAAAACGCCGGTGGTAATGCCGGTAACCATATAATTATTTTCTATAGACTTATTAAAGCTCTCGTTATCCATAAGCCTGATGGGCACCTGCAGGGTATTTCCTTTGTGCCTTATAAATAAAAAAATGCGTTGTGTATCTTTTGCCATCAACACTACCGGAAAAGAAAAAAAGTTTTGGTACAATGCTCTTTTATAAAAAGAAAAATTATCGCCCATGCGGTATTGCTTTACCACACTGTTTTTTTGTGTAATGTAAACGGTTACATCATTGAGCCGGGGATTTTCCAGGTTAATAAAAAATTCTTTGCTGGTAGCAGCAGTATGGCTTACCGCAAATGTTACCCAATAATTGTCTTTGGCAATGCCGAGGTTAAGATCGGGATGCAGGCTGAATAAATATTTTCCTGCTGTAAAATATTCCTGTGCTTCTGCCAAATGATTGATGGAATCTCCGGCAGCAATGTACTGCAGTTGCTGGTATCCTATACGGATGTTGTGGCTTAGGGCTCTTTTCTGTGCCACGCTTACCAACGAAGAAAAAACTAAGACTATAACCAGAAACTTTCTTAAAGTGCAGGATAAAAATTTCATTTGCTGGTAAACAAGTTAAAAGTTATGGTAATCTACTACTAATTTAATGAACCTGTTATTACATCACTTATTTTTGCCAAAACATTTTCCCTTGAGTTTAACCATACAAACAAAAGACTTAGTAAAAATTTATGGCAGCCGCACTGTGGTAGATCATGTTTCGTTTAATGTGAGCCAGGGCGAAATTGTAGGTTTGCTTGGGCCTAATGGTGCCGGCAAAACCACCTCTTTTTACCAGGTAGTAGGACTAATAAAACCAGATGAAGGGGAGGTTTTTTTAAACGACATCAACATTACCAGGCTACCTATGTATAAGCGGGCACAGATGGGTATAGGTTACCTGCCGCAGGAAGCCAGCGTTTTTCGCAAGCTGAGTGTAGAAGATAATATACTGGCCGTGCTGGAAATGACGAAACTAAAAAAAGCAGCACAAAAAGAAAAATTAGAAACCCTGCTCAATGAATTTAACCTGCAACTGGTAAGAAAAAATAACGGCGATACCCTGAGTGGCGGCGAAAGAAGAAGAACTGAAATAGCCCGTGCACTGGCTGTAGATCCTAAATTTATTTTGTTAGACGAACCCTTTGCCGGAGTAGATCCCATTGCCGTGGAAGATATACAGTCTATTATAGCTAAACTTAAATTTAGAAATATCGGTATCCTCATTACCGATCACAATGTAAACGAAACGCTCTCTATCTGCGACAGGGCCTACCTGCTAATAGATGGTAAAATTTTTACCCATGGCACTGCCGAAGAACTGGCCGACAATGAACAGGTGAGAAGATTATACCTGGGCAAAAATTTTGAATTAAAACGCAAGGATTACTTGCACGTAGAGGCGGCCATTGGAAATACTTTTTAATTTTTTATACTTTGTAATTTAGTAAAATCACTAAATTCTTAAACCTCTTTACCACCGTAGATAGCTGCCGCCGATTTCTATGACAAAAAAAAATCTATTTTAAACTATTTTATGCGGCCTTATTCACATATTCTTTTTCCTTATTCACACAGGCAAGCACCCTGGCTAACAGTTTATTTCTA
>JBKJSJ010000249.1:0-4527 GCA_046595965.1 Ferruginibacter sp. | reverse complement strand
GTTGGATTTATATTCTGGATTTTAGCCACGCCCTACGATATTACAGGACAAATGAAAAAGAAAGATTCCCTCTTTGAGATTTTGCGTAAGCGCTTCGCTTTCGGACAAATCAATAAAGATGAGTACCAGGAGTAAAAGAAAATTTTAAATAATGATTTAGCTAAGCATTAAAAATGCTTGATAATTCCAATAAATACATTCTAATAAACAATTAAAATTAAAAAAAATGGCAAACAAAACAGTATTAAAAAAAGATAACACAAAGGAAAGCAAACCAAATGTGAATCAAGTTGATAAAAAAAGTATCACACCAAGTAAGGTTGCGGATAAAAATCAAAAAACGCAATCGAAGAAATCATCTGCATTCGTTGCTGCTGCTGTGGGGCGTAGTGCAGTAAATCAGGTGAAAGCTAATTCTTCCAGGGATGTAAGAGGATCAAGTGGCTTGGCAAATACTGGAACCATTATTTCTTATGATTAAGCAATCAGTTCAGCATAGGTTATTAAACTCCAAAGAATTGGTGAAAAATATAGTCAGTTGAATTCGAAGATTCAGGCCGCCTTCATTTATATGGCTTGTAGTTTTATTACTGAGTTCATATTCTGTTCAGAGTCAGCAAAGTGTATAAAAATTCATTTGGGGATTTGGTTATCAGCACCCGATTACGAACAATAAAGATTTTCCATCGCCGTATATTATTCAACCTGATATGGAATGGAAACGATAAAATATTTGACTGGCAATTCTTTAAAATAATATCATGTGCTTTTCAGCAACAGCAAGTTTTATAGCCGGAGGAGTACTTACCACAGTTGGCGTAGTGACACTAAAAAAAACTGAAAAGAAATCAGAAATTCCTTTCGCTTCTATTCCATTGCTCTTCGGCATCCAGCAAATTTTAGAAGGTGTAATCTGGCTCACGTTCCACAATCATGCCCCGGAGTTAAATATAGTTATGACTTTCGTATATTCTGTTTTCTCTCATGTACTTTGGCCAATTTTTGTACCCTTTTCCATCATGTTACTGGAGCCGGTAGGATGGCGAAAAAAAGTAATGCTCACATTTTGGATTGCAGGCACTGCGGTTGGTTTATACCTTTTTTATAACCTTTTTGCATTTCCTATTACTTCCAGGGTAGAGAATCATCATATCGTTTATTTTTCCCCGCATTTCTACATTTATACTGTAATGGGCTTTTATGTTGCAGCCACATGTGTAAGTTCAATGTTTTCAAGCCACAAAATGATTAAAATTTTCGGGGTTATGGCGCTGGTCGCTTTTACAATCTCTTATCTTTTTTACAGAATTTCCCTTGTATCGGTCTGGTGTTTTTTTGCTGCCATATTGAGTATAATAATTTATGGATACTTTAAGAATAAAATTACTGAAGGCTCAACACAAAATAATTTGAATCATGCCATTTAATAAAAACATAGCAGTATTATTAGTTGGACTGTTTTTGGTAATGGTAGGTTTTGGTATAACACTTCCTGTACTTCCGTTTTATATTCAAAAACTTTCTCTATCCGAAGGTATTTCTCCAGAGAGGCTGTGGTTGCATGTTGGCTTGATAACAGGCAGCTATCCACTTATGCAATTTTTGTTTTCACCATTTCTCGGTTCCTTGTCTGATAAAATTGGTAGAAGGCCATTTATATTATGGGGTCTTGCAGGTTATTCAGTTACGCTGTTTTTGTTTTCAATCAGTGGAAGTTTAATATTTCTTTACGTTTTTCGGTTGCTGGCAGGTTTATTTTCCGCGGCTTTTTTAACAGCTTCCAGTGCATATATAGCCGACAATACAACTGAAGATAAAAGAGGTTGTGGCATGGCATTGTTAGTGAGTGTTGCAGGTCTTGGTGCTGTGGCAGGACCTTTGGTTGGAAATTTATTTTCTAAGGTTACTATTACTGTTGGGATATTTACATTAGATAGGTTTTCTTTGCCTTTTACTATTTCTGCCGTTTTGGTGTTGCTGGTTTTTTGTTTTTTGCATTATCGGCATCACAAAAAAGTAAAGCGTCTGAAATTAATATACTCAGGCCAACTGAAAAGGCATCTGTCTTTGCATATTTAAAAACGCTCAAAAAATCTTTCCTGTTTATCCTCTTTTTTTCTTTAATCAGCCAGCTTTCATTGGCTATGTTCGAAGGCACTTTTGCATTACACTCACAACGCTTATTTTCATTTGGCCCTAAACAAATGAGTATTGTGTTTATTGTATGTGGCTCAGTGATGGGACTATTGCAGTTAGGCCCTGTTGCCTGGCTGATTAAAAAGAAAGGAGAAAATGCGCTGCTTCCTTATGGGCTTGTCATTTTAAGCATCGGCATGTCATTTCTTATGCTGTCAAATAAAATGGAATTCATTTTGCTCTACGTTTCTATTGTTTCTGTTGGAATGGCGATCCTTACTCCCAGCCTTGCTTCATTGGTAACAAAAGAATCGGGCAATAATTACGGAACTGCCTTGGGCATTTTTAGCTCTGTAAATAGTTTGGGGCAGGTTTTTGGTGTGGTAATTGGTTCAGTAATGATGATAAGTTATGTTCATCTTCCTTATTTTATTATTTCAATCCTGTTATTAATCACAGCTTGTATGGCAGTTCCTAAATTCGGATTAAAAATTCTTCATTTGAAAAACATTGGAAATTGAAAAATCTTCAAAAAGAAATTATCATACATGCGTTACCCGAAAAAGTATTTGCATACATGGATAACATTAATAACACTGGAATGCACATGACCAAAAGTTCAAAGCCAATGATGGGAAGTAGATTGGAATTAAACCAACTTTCCGAAAACGCAAACGGGCTTAATTCGAAGTTTCGTTGGTATGGAAAAATGATGTGGTTTACAATGGACTTTACGGTGGTAGTAACCAAATGGATAAAGGACAAAGAAAAGGTTTGGGAGACAATTGGGCAAGCAAAAATGATAATTCTTGGATGGTATCGAATGCATCTTGTTATATTATCCTCTCCCGGTGGCCCAAACACAGAAGTAGAATTGAGTATTACCTATACAAAACCAAAGAATATATTTTTCAAATTTATTGCATTCTTTTTAGCACCGCTCTATGCAAACTGGTGTTTAAATAATATGCTTCAGGACACTAAAAAAACGCTTGAAGCAAATCAAAATAGTAAATGATAAAATTAAAACCATACTCTGCATCATTTCTCACACTTGGAGGATTTCTCCTTGCAGTAATGGGAATGTATTTTATTTTTTTAAGACCAGCTATATTGCCCGAAGATCTGCAATATATGAACACAACTATTTCGGCAATTCAAAATAATATTCCTGGTTTATTGGTGTGGCTTCAAAAAGTTTTTTGGGTAACAGGGGGTTATATTTTCACAACAGGACTGCTTACTATGTATGTGGCGCAAAAATCTTTTCGCACAAGAACACCAGGAGTATTTATCATAGTATCAATTGCAGGAATCACTTCAATTGGCTCTATGACCATTGCAAATTTTATGCTTCAGTCAGATTTTAAGTGGGTGTTGCTGGCTTTTACAATTCCGTGGATAGTCTCTTTAATTTTATACCAACTACACAAATAATAAAATTGAAAAATATAAACGACATATCAACAAATGCTCCTGATGGAATTAATAAATCATCTGCAAATAAACAGTTGAAGAAATTGCAGCTTAAATTTTTTGAAATGCAAAATCTTTTTTATGCAGAAGGGAAACATGCGCTATTAATAATTCTTCAGGGAATGGATACTTCCGGTAAAGATGGAACTATACGCCATGTTTTTTCCTGTATTAATCCACAGGGATGCATAGTAAAATCTTTCAAGACACCAACAGAAGAAGAAAAATTGCACGATTTTCTTTGGCGTATTTATGCTAACCTTCCTGAAAAAAGAATGATTCAGATTTTCAACCGTTCGCATTACGAGGATATTTTATTTCCTGTAGTTCACGGGTTGCTTGATAAGAAAGAAATTCAGGAACGCCACGAGACGATTAACAAATTTGAAGAACATCTGCAAAAAAATGGCACCATTATTCTGAAATTTTTTCTGCATATTTCTAAGGAAGAGCAGCAGAAGAGGTTAGAAAAAAGATTAACCAATCCTGAAAAAAAATGGAAATACAATGCCAGGGATAAAAAGGAAGCAAAGAAGTGGCATGATTATATGGATGCTTATCAGAATGTGCTGGATGGATGCGGCAAGTACAACCCATGGATAGTTGTGCCTGCAGATAACAAATGGTACCGCAATTATTTAGTGGCAAATATAATTGTAGAAACCCTTGAAAAATTAAAAATGAAATTCCCAAAATAATCGGACTTGAGTTGTATTTCTAAATATTAGATTTCTAAAAAATAAAATCGCAGGCTTTTTGCCTGTTTCTTCCAGCTATAATCACTTTATCTGGGAATATTTTGGCTAAATTTTCTGATACAACTTTGCCTACAGCGCCATATCCTCCTACAATCAATATTTTATCTTTAAGTATCTTCATTTTATCTTTTAGAAATCTAATATTTAGAAATACAAC
>JBKJSJ010000224.1:0-10447 GCA_046595965.1 Ferruginibacter sp. | reverse complement strand
TTATTTACCCCTTAAATTAAAGAACATGACAAAAAAAACGATTCATATCATCAATATTTATTTAAAAAGATTACGGGGCGAAAGCAGTTTTGAAAGCATCAGCGATGCAAGGATGTTTATTGAAATAAAAATTGGGATTAAAAAAATGCTGACTGATATTTTTCTTATCAGCCTGGGAATATTATCTGCCGGGTTTGGTTTGAAAGGTTTCTTATTGCCTAATAATTTTTTAGATGGCGGAGCCACGGGTATATCTTTATTGATTTCGGAACTAGGCGGTATAAACCTTTCGCTGCTGCTGGTGTTGGTAAATATTCCTTTTATTATTTTAGGATACAATATTATTGGCAAACGTTTTGCCATTAAAACAGCCCTGGCTATTGCAGGCCTGGCGGCCTGTGTAGCTTTTCTGCCTTATCCACAAATAACAAATGATAAAGTACTGGTAGCAGTATTTGGTGGTTTTTTCCTGGGTGCCGGCATTGGGCTTGCGGTAAGAGGAAGTGCGGTTATTGATGGCACCGAAGTGCTGGCTATCTATATCAGTAAAAAATCGGGACTTACCATTGGCGATGTAATCCTGATAGTGAACATCATTATTTTTTCCACTGCAGCATGGTTTATAAATATTGAAACAGCTTTGTATGCAATGCTTACTTATTTGTCTGCCGCCAAAACGGTTGATTTTATTATTGAAGGTATAGAAGAGTATATGGGTGTTACCATCATCTCTATAAAGTCGGATAAAATAAGAAACATGATTATTAATAAAATGGGCAGGGGTATTACGGTTTATAATGGCGAAAGAGGTTTTGGAAAAAGCGGGGAAACATTTTATGACATGAAAATATTGTACAGCATTGTTACCAGGCTGGAGTTGGGAAAACTACAATTTGAAATTGAAAAAATTGATCCCAATGCATTTGTAGTTATGAGCAGTGTAAAAGATATGAAAGGTGGTATGATAAAAAAGAGAACACTAAAATAATACGGCAAGCTTAAGATTATTTATCTAAATAAACAGCCTAAAGAGGAGTAACTCGATCCTGGCAAACCATTGCATTTTGTCCATTGCCCATTGCCTATTGACCTTTAAAATAAATCTCAGTTGCCCCAAACCCATACAATGGATGAAACTGGTTTACAAATGATTTTACTTCATCTTTTAGCCGAAGGCTTTCATGAATTTCATCTCTTAACTTTCCCTCGCCTACTCCATGAATAACAATGAGAGTGGATTGATGATGGGCTACTGATAGTTCATAATATTTTTCAAATTCATCCAACTGCTTTGTAAGTATTTCAAAATTGCTCAGGTGCTTCCAGTTATCGGACAGTTTTTCAATGTGCAGGTCTATCACCGATCTTGCTGGAGGCAGATAACTTCGGGCATCTTTAGAATCATAGATCCGGTAACCCCCATTGCCCAGCCGGCTCAGGTCCACTTTTTCTTCGTCTAATTTATCGGGATAAGTTAAAAACAATTCAAAAGAAAAAGAGGCATCGTTTTTTTGCTGCAGTTCTTCTATTTTTTTAAAAAGCTGTTTGGCCTTGGGCTTCAGGGATGTTTCGTAATAAGGTGCTTTCTTTTTGTTTTCTACCAGTAATGAAAACTCTACATCAAAACGGGGATTGTCGCTCATATCTTCAAAGCTGATATCGTGCAGGTAAAACTCAGCAAGGCCGCCAATATTATTCTTTAACTGAAAATTATTTTCACCTCCAAAAAAAAGTTTGTAGTCGAAATTGTACGCTTCTTCATTTTGATTGATGAGATAGATTTTTAATTTTTCCACCACATCATCATCAAAAATATCTTTATCAAATACGGGAATAAACTGCAGTAGAACCCCATCGGCTACTTTTTTCTTTGGCGTTGGTTTTTCTTTTCTTATTTCATCAATAAAAATCTTTTTCTTAGGCACAATTGTTTTCTGCGAAAACATTTTAAAATAAGGAAAATCTATCTGGTCCATATATGCCGGAAACTTTACGCCCCTAACTTCTATCATCACCATTTTATCGTTGATGATATCAACTACCTGTCCTTCTTCATCGGAATGCAGAACAATTATTTTATCGCCTATCTGGTATTTCATGCCCCTGGCCCACTAAAGGGAAATTAAATTGTGATAATAAAAATTATGCAATTGCTTAACAACAGCCATGCAAAGTTAACCAGTATCCTGGTAGTAATTGGAATGAAAGAATAGGAAAATTTTATGGAGGGCTAAAAAAGTTTATTGCACAGTTGCCAGTTTACTTTTTCTATACCCATAAGTAAAATAAAAAACAGCACCCAGCACCAGCCAACCTATAAACCAAACCCAGTTGCTTTTGCTCATGCCCGTAAGCAGGTACATACAGGTGATAACACCCATTAAAGGAATAAGTGAATATTTTTTTATGAATGAAAATACTGCCAGTAGCAGAGCACTTAGCCAGAAGATAATAAGTGAAATATTGGGTGTGGCCAATTCCATAAATGTTTTTTTACCCGATGTGTAATCTTCATTATTACCAAAATCGAAGATCAGCATATTTGTAAAATAATTTTTAGATAAACTCATAGCAAGAATAATGGCACCAATAACAATGGCAGGGAAAATAAATTGCCCGTTGATGTATGGAAGATGAAAACGACCATGCAGTTTTTCTTTGGGTGGTATCAACAATACGCCACCACACACCAACACAAATGCAAACAACGTAGCAATGCTTGTAAAGTCTAACACAAATGTTTTATCTGTAAACAAAATAGGAACGCCAACTACAAGACCGGTAACAATGGTAGCAAAAGAAGGCGTTTTATATTTGGGATGAATTTTTTGAAACACCGGCGGCATTAATCCATCCCGGCTCATGGTCATCCACATGCGGGGCTGTCCCATTTGAAAAACCAGTAATACACTGGTCATTGCAACCACTGCTATCACCGCCACAAACAATTGCATCCATCCAACATTCAGGTTTTGAGATTCAAAAATAAATGCCAGCGGATCTCCTACACCTTCAAATTTTCTGTAGTTAACTGCACCGGTTAGTACAAGGGTTAATAAAATATAAATGATGGTACAGATAATGAGTGATAGTATCATGCCTCTTGGCAAATCTTTTTGCGGATTTTTACTTTCTTCTGCCAGCACACTTACGGCATCAAATCCAATATAGGCAAAGAACACACTGGCCACCGCCAGCATCACTCCACCAAAACCATTGGGCATAAAACTTTTTATACCTGCATCATTTTCGGGTGTCCAGTTAAAAGTTAATCCCCTGGAAAAAACAAGGTAACCTCCCACAATGATGATCAATGCTACTACTGCCAGTTTTAGTATCACCATCACATTACTAAAATTTCTGCTTTCTTTAATGCCACGGTAAACCAAATAGGTTATTAAAAAATTGATGACTAATGCAGGAAGATCAAGGATCATTCTCAGTCCGCCTACAACCGGGGCTGTGTTCCACGCAGCCAGTTCATCTGCATTGGTACTGCCCCCTTCCACAGCATGTTTGGCTTCCATATAACTTGTGCTCAGGTACTGTGGAATATTCACATTTAATTTACCCATCAGGGATGTAAAATAATCGCTCCAGCTATAAGCCACATAAATATTACCAATGGAATATTCCATGATGAGTGCCCAGCCAATGATCCATGCAAATAATTCTCCAAAGCTTGCATAAGCATAAGTGTAAGCACTGCCTGCTACGGGTATCCTGCTTGCAAACTCTGAGTAACACAATGCAGTAAAGCCACAGGCAATGGCGGTAATTACGAATAATATTACCACACCCGGCCCGCCATGAAATACAGCAAAACCCAGGCTGCTAAAACTGCCTGCACCTAATATGGCGGCAATACCAAAAAAGGTAAGATCCTTTACGGTTAATACTCTTTTAAGCGCATGGCCTCCATGTGGGTCGTCGCTTCCTTCTGCTAAAATGGATGAAATATTTTTTCGTCTGAATAAAGAATTACTCATAATAGCCTGGTTTAATAAAGAGGGAAAATAGTGAAATATTTTTTATTTCAAACAAAGAGTAAGAGAAAGGGCAACAAAAAGAATTCCGCAAAACCTGAAAATAAAGGAAGTATTGTAACTTCTAACTTTCTCTCTGCAATAAATACATACCCAATTTTTCCAGTTCATTTTTCCTGGAGCTAAGCACAGCAGTATCTTCCAGGTGTTTCATAGCCAGTTGAAAATATTTTTCTTTTAAAGATGCTGCCCATTCGTCTGCCTTGCAATCTCTGAACAACTGCAACACCTTAGCTACTTTATTTTCGGGATTTGTTTTCAATAGTTTTTTTAATTCCTGTTGCTGTGTTTCGCTGGCCACATCCATGGTATGAATCATGAGAAATGTTTTTTTATTAGAGAGGATATCTCCACCCGGCTGCTTACCAAATTTTTCCGGATCTCCAAAACAATCCAGGTAATCGTCCTGCACCTGGAAGGCAATGCCCAGGTTTTTACCAAACTCATACAGGTGCTGCTGGTTGCCTGCGCCTGCCCCACCAAGCACAGCACCCATCTGCAGGCTGGTAGCAAGTAATACAGATGTTTTAAGCGTAATCATGTTTAAATATTCGTCCATGCTAACCTGTTCCCTTTTTTCAAAATCCATATCTAACTGTTGCCCTTCACAAACTTCTTTGGCAGTTTTATTAAACAGGTTAATGATGCGGTGAAGGTGCGTAGTTTTTATTTTGTTCAGGTATTCATAAGCCGCCACAAGCATTACATCACCTGCAAGCAATGCAGTGCTTTCGCCATAATTAATATGCACGGTAGGCAGCCCTCTGCGCAGCGGTGCCTTATCCATTATATCATCGTGAATTAAACTAAAATTATGAAACAGCTCTATAGCATTGGCCACATGATAAGCATCTGGGTCTATTTCGCTAAATAGTTCGTTGCCCATGAGAACCGCCAAAGGCCGCACTCTTTTGCCTCCAATAGATAAAATATATTGAGACGCATCATATAAATTTGGTGGCGAAACAGGGAAATGCCGCTTATTAAACTGGGCTTCAAATAGTGCAGAAAGTGAATGAAAGGAGGTCATATAAAATTGATAGATTTTTTATAATGTCATTTGTCATTAGTAAAGTAACTACAGTGCTAAATTACTTTGCCAGGCAAATATATTCAATCAAAGATGATTGACATAATGACTATTGACTTAATGACCCATGACTCAATGACCATTAACTCATGACTATTTTTTCTTCCCCGCCTTCACCGCCTTCACTCCATCCGGAATCCACTCATAATCCAATTGCCGTTTGGTAAGATTGGCTGCCACTACTTTTATTTTTACTTTATCGCCCATGCGGAATTTTTTCTTTGTTCTTGACCCTACTAAAGAATAATCTGCTTCGTCCAGCCTGAAATCATCATGCTCACTAAGGTCTCTTACACTCACCAAACCTTCACATTTATGTTCGGCCGTTTCGGCCCAAAAACCAAATGCAGATACGCCGCTTATGATTGCTTCAAAATCATCTCCCAAAAATTGCTGCATGTATTCTACCTGTTTGTATTTATTCCCGGCACGTTCGCTTTCCATAGCGGCCCGCTCCCTGTCGCTGCAGTGTTTGCACTTTTCATCCATCTTCTTATCAATCTTAAGATCTTTATCCAGGCATTCCTGCACTATCCGATGCACCATCACATCCGGGTACCGGCGAATTGGTGAAGTAAAATGACAATAATTTTCAAAACCCAATCCATAATGTCCAATGTTTACAGAAGTGTAAACGGCTTTGGCCATGGTGCGTATGCCCAATTGTTCCAGCACATGCTGCTCGGGTTTTCCCTGCACATCTTTCAATAATTTATTAAAAGAAGTGGCTACTTCCAATTCGTCTTTCATATCGAAAGTGTAACCAAACTTGCGGGCAAAAGCTGCAAACGGAATTAGTTTTTCTTCGCTGGGTGTATTATGTATGCGGTAAGGAAAAGGAATGGGTTCTTTATTGCTTTTTATTTTTGAAACATATTCTGCCACTGTTCTATTGGCCAGCAGCATAAACTCTTCAATCAGTTTATGAGCATCTTTGCTCTCTTTAATTACAATTCCTAATGGTTTTCCATCTTCATCCAGTTTAAACCTTACTTCCTGCGAGGAAAAATTAATGGCACCATTATTAAATCTTTCTTCCCTGAATTTTTTTGCAAGTTCATTCAGCAATAACAGGGGTTTAAAATGCAGGCCATCCTTTGTTTCTAGAGTTTGCTGCACTTCTTCGTAAGAAAAACGGTGATTGCTATGTATCAGCGTGCGGCCTATCCATTTATGTTTTATTTCTGCACGGTTGCTTATCTGAAATACTACAGAAAAAGTATATTTATCTTCATTGGGTCTAAGGGAACACAATTCATTCGAAATTTTTTCGGGCAGCATAGGATTTACCCTGTCAGGCAGATACACACTGGTAGCTCTTGCATAAGCTGCTTTATCTAAAATACTGTCTGGTTTTACAAAATGACTTACATCTGCAATGTGTACACCAATTTCATAATTACCATTATCTAAATTTCGGACAGAGATAGCATCATCAAAATCTTTTGCATCTGCAGGGTCAATGGTAAAAGTGAGAATATCCCGGAAGTCTTTTCTTTTTTTCTCTTCTTCCCTTGTTATTTTGGCCGATAAATGATTGGCTTCTTTTAAAACAGCATCTTCAAATGCAAGTGGAAATCCTGCCTCAATAAGGATCTCTTTCATAGCCATATCCCCCTCATTTTTGGCAGATAGAATACTGATAATTTCACCCTGGGGTTTTTTATCATTTTTATCCCAACGGATAAGCCGGGCTACTACTTTGCTGCCATCTATTGCGCCATTTAATTTTTCTGGAGCAATATAAAAATCGGCGATCGGTTTTTCGGAACCGGCAATAAAAAATGCAACATTTTTATTTATTTCTACCGTGCCTATAAATTCTGTTTGCTTTCTTTCAGCCACATCTATTACTATTCCTTCGGTGCGTTTACCCTGGCCAGTTTCTTTACTTACCTGCACCCTTACAATGTCTCCGTGAAAAGCTTTGCCAAAATTATTGGGCCTTACTATTACATCGGCTTCTTCGCCTTCTACTATTACAAAGCCCATTCCGCTCCGGCTGATGTCCAATCTTCCTTTCAGTATTTTTGTTTGGGATGATTTTTTCTTTGGGATGTCTGTTTTCTTTTTAGTCATACATTTTTTCTTCTGTTCTTTCAGCCATTTAATTCATTATAAAATGATTGGCCTGGTAAAATGAAGTATTTTACTGTTGCAAGGTAAGCAAACTATATTTGTAATGGCTGCTGCGGGATTAGCTGTTGATAAATGTTGAATGGTTACTGGTTGAGGCAGGGTTAATTACCTAAAAATAAATAAATGAAAATTATTACTAAAACAATATGGATGCTTTCTTTGGTGAGCCTGTTTACAGATATGGCCAGCGAAATGCTTTATCCTGTAATGCCTTTGTTTCTGCGGCAGATAGGCTACAGTGCCCTGTTTATAGGTGTGCTGGAGGGTGTGGCTGAAGCCGTAGCGGGGCTGAGCAAAAGTTATTTTGGAAAGTTAAGCGACCGCAGCGGCAAAAGATTACCCTTTGTACAATTAGGTTACGGGCTAAGTGCTATAAGCAAACCCATGCTGGCAATTTTTATTTTTCCCTTGTGGATATTTTTTTCAAGAACCATTGACCGCTTTGGAAAAGGCATCAGAACCGGTGCCAGGGATGCGTTACTGAGCGATGAAACTACTGCAGCTACCAAGGCTACCGTATTTGGGTTTCACAGGAGTATGGATACTATGGGTGCTGTGCTGGGGCCATCCATAGCTTTATTGTATTTATATTTTTATCCCACCGATTACCAAACTTTATTTTTGCTGGCATTTGTTCCTGGTATATGTGCCACAGCCTTTACTTTTTTTATAAAAGAAAAAAAGAAACCAACTCCGCCCAACACTGATAAAAAACAGGTTAACTTTTTTGCATTTTTTTCTTACTGGAAGCCCAGTTCTGCTGCCTATAAAAAATTGCTGATTGGGTTATTGCTTTTTGCAATGGTAAACAGTTCGGATGTTTTTTTACTGCTAAAGATGAAAGAAAGCGGCATTAATGATACACTGATAATTGGTTTGTATATTTTTTATAATTTGGTATTTGCATTCAGTGCCTGGCCATTGGGCATACTGGCAGACAGAATGGGAAAGAAAAAAATATTTATTGCAGGGCTGTTTTTATTTGTATTGGTATATGCAGGTTTTTCGTTTGTAAATACCTGGTGGATGTTTGCACTGCTGCTGGCCTTATATGGCCTTTATGCAGCCGCTACAGAAGGATTGGCCAAAGCATGGATTAGCAATGTAGCCGGTAAAAATGAAACGGCTACAGCCATAGCCACTTATAGTGGTTTTCAAAGTTTAGCTGCTTTGATGGCCAGCAGCCTCGGTGGTTTACTATGGTTTTATTTTGGCCCGGTAGCTACATTTGGGTTTGCTGCTGCCGTAACATTTGGCGTAATTATTTATTTTAAATTTTCTACTATTGAAGAAAACAATTAGCCTTGATATGATTTTTTTTAAAAATGTTTGAAAGTATGCGTTTCATTTAACCTCCTAAACTTCTAAACACTAAACGGCTAAACTTATCCCCTTTAATCGCTCTTGTTTAATTAACTTTAATAAAAATAATTGTATGTACCAGTACGACACAGTGGTAGCAGCCATCAACGGATTAAAAGAAAGAGGATATATCCTTGATTTTAATATTGCTTTTGATAAAATTACTTGTGTGCAAAACGATCATTGCTTAAACCCTGAAGAATTTGAGATTACAGAAGTACATCGTTTTGAAGGCGATACCAATCCTTCTGATGAAGATGTAGTGTATGCAGTAACATCTAAAAACGGTAACCTCAAAGGAGTTATTACCAGTGCATTTGGATTGTATGCTGATAGTATTTCGTCGGATATGATAAAGAAATTAACCATGCATACCCATTAAAAATTTTAACCAGATGAACAGAAAAAAATTTCTGCAGTTAAGTTCACTTGGATTGGGTGCCGTTACCCTACCCTCTTTAGATAGGCCGGTAAATATACCAATTGTAATTGCTACCTGGCATAGCGGAATGAAAGTAAACGCCGAAGCCTGGAAAATTCTGGGCACTAACGGTAATTCCTTAGACGCAGTAGAAGCGGGTGCCGTTTTTATTGAAAATGAAATTAATTGTTGCGTAGGGCTTGGCGGCTATCCCGATAGAGATGGTGTGGTTACTTTAGATGCCTGTATTATGGATCACAATGCCAATTGTGCTGCAGTGGCGGGTTTAGAAAGAATTAAACATCCCATATCTGTTGCAAGAAAACTGATGGAGAAAACACCGCATGTGTTGCTTGTGGGAAATGGAGCGCAACAGTTTGCCCTGCAAAATGGTTTTACATTAGAGACAACTGAGCTATCGGAAGATGCAAAAAAAGCTTATAACGAATGGAAAAAAAGCAGCGATTACAAACCCGTTATTAACATAGAAAACAAAAAACAAAACGGTCCCTTTGCCCCGGCATTTTTTAAAGATGGCACTCCTAATCATGATACCATGGGATTGATTGCGATGGATAAGAACGGGCAACTATCCGGTGCCGTTACTACCAGCGGCATGGCATTCAAAATGCATGGCCGCGTTGGCGATTCTGCGGTAATAGGCGCTGGCTTGTTTGTAGATAATGAAGTGGGGGCAGCCACAAGCAGCGGTGTAGGCGAAGAAGTGATCCGCATTTGTGGTACTCATTTGATAGTAGAACTTATGAGGCAGGGCTATAGTCCTGAACAGGCATGCAAAAAAGCCATACAACGCATTGTAAAAAGAGACCCTGCAAATGCAAAAAAAATACAGGTAGGTTTTATAGCCATCAACAAAAAAGGAGTATACGGGGCTTATGCCATACAAAAGGGATTTGTGTTTGCAGTAAAGAGCAAAACGGAGAATGTTATTCATGGTTCGAAATTTCTATTTAGTCAATAAGTCATTAGGTATTTGTGTAAAGACTGAAGATGAAGTTGGCTATTTTTAATCCAGGTACTTTTAATTTAAAAGTTTAAGTATTTACTTAATGACTTCATGACCAAATATATTGATGACACAATTATGATCACTTTTTGACCCAAAGACCATCGTCAATTTAAGAAACTCAAAATTTTATGAATTTCAAATTAGAAATAATTGGTTTTACCATTGAAGCCTGCATGGCGGCTCAGTCTGCAGGTGCGCATCGCATTGAGTTGTGTGATAACCCCGGCGAAGGTGGCACTACCCCAAGTTATGGTTTTATAAAAGCTGCAAGGGAAAAACTACACATCCAATTATATCCCATCATCCGCTCAAGGGGTGGAGATTTTTTTTATAGTGAGGATGAATTTGATATTATGAAA
>JBKJSJ010000015.1:0-6574 GCA_046595965.1 Ferruginibacter sp. | reverse complement strand
GGGCAGAGCCTAAAGCTACCATCTGGTGCGGCGATATAGATGATGAGCTTACTGCCAAAGCTTATATTGTTCCCGGCCTGGGAGATGCAGGCGATCTTGCTTATGGAACTAAGATGCAGAATTAAATAAATATTAATTCATCGTTGAAAGTTGATTGAATGATAGAATATCCTTATCGAATGGAACAAATAATCCGTTAAACCGTTAAACTAATAAACCATGCAGCTATCTGCTGCATTTGCTTATCTTTATTTTTTTAGATTACACCCAAGATGAGAAAATACCTTTTAATTGCCTTCTGTTATTTATCTGCCGCCTCTGTAAAAGCGCAGGATCCACATTTTTCACAATTTTTTGCATCCCCCTTAACTTTAAATCCGGCATTCACTGGTAAGTTTGATGGTACCTGGCGGCTGGCAGCTAACCACAGAGACCAATGGCCCTCCATCCCCAAAGCTTATGTTACCACCAGTGCTTCTTTTGATTTTCCTATTTTAAGAAAAAGGATTCCGGAAGATGATGTGTTTGGAGTAGGACTTTCGGGTGTTACCGATGCCAGTGCAAATAATCAACTTAAACTAAATTACGGCTCTCTTTCACTCTCCTACCATAAAGCAATAGACGAAGATGGATATAATACCATTGGTGCAGGCTTCCAGGGTACATACAGCAGCATGAGCCTGGATGTAAGTAAACTCACATTTGAATCGATGCTTACCCAAAATGGTTTTACAGATTTATCCAGGAGAGAAGTATTAACCAATGGCAACAATCAAAGTTATTTTGATTTAAATGCGGGGTTGCTTTTTTCAGGATCTACCAACGGAGAAAATAATTATTATATAGGTGCGTCCATGTACCACATTAACCGGCCTAAAGTAAGTTTTAAAGACAAAAACTGGTATATGAGTGGCCGTGTTACCATTCATGCAGGTGGCACATTTTACCTGAGCGATGTAGTAAGCCTTAGCACTTCTGCCATTCACCAGATACAAAATAAAGCCAGCGAAACCACTATTGGTGCTGCACTTGGCCTCAATGCCAACAGCGATATGGATAATCCTACCAATGTGTACATTGGTTCGTGGATACGTTTTAATGATGCCATTATTCCTTACATAGGTTTAGAGTTTGCAGGTATGAGAATTGGCGCCAGCTACGATGTAAACATCAGCAGTTTAAAAGCGGCTACAGGTAACCGTGGGGGATCTGAAATTTCGCTCATTTATATTAAACGCCCAGTTGAAACAAAAGGCATTCCCTGCCCAAAGTTTTAATAAACAATACCGCATGCACTCCTGATAAACTAACTACTTAAACACATCTTAACATTGACTTCTGTAGAAAAATTTTTAGACCTTGTAATGCATCCCATTAGGTTTAGGTTATTCCTGCTGGCAAAATTACCCAGTGCTTTTTTTAGTGGCGTAAGGGTGCAGTACGCCGATGAAGAAAAAGCGGTAGTAACGGTACCCTACAAATGGTTTTCTACTAATCCATTTCGCAGTACTTATTTTGCCTGCCTTAGTATGGCGGCAGAAATGAGCACCGGCTTGCTGGCCATGGCACATACTTACCAACAGCAGCCCGCTGTAAGCATGCTTGTTTTAAAAGTAGAAGGAAATTTTAGTAAAAAAGCTACTGGCCTTACAACCTTTGTTTGCGAAGAAGGCTATATCGTAAAACAGGTGATAAGAGAAGCTACAGCATCCGGCAAAGCCACTACCGCTACCATGCGGTCAGTAGGCACTAATAAAGAAAATGAAATAGTAGCAGAATTTGCCATCACCTGGTCGTTTAAAGTAAAAAGCAAATAAGCCATCTGGCTGCAAATGTTGTAAATTGCAGCTTCATTATTTTTTAATGATATAATCCAATAGTCTAAATGAACAACTGGTATCAAAGTATTTAATCATTGTGCTGGTTTTATCAACACTATTGATAATCCAAAAATTTATGGCAACAGAACTCCGAAAACAACAGGCATTAGAATACCATTCCAAAGGCAGACCCGGAAAAATAGAAGTAGTACCCACCAAAGACGCCAAAACACAAAGTGACTTATCATTGGCTTATTCCCCCGGCGTAGCAGTGCCCTGCCTGGAAATTGCAGCCAACCCCGATGATGTGTATAAATATACTGCCAAGGGAAACCTGGTGGGTGTTATAAGCAATGGCACAGCAGTACTGGGTTTGGGTAATATAGGCCCCGAAGCAGGTAAGCCAGTGATGGAAGGAAAGGCGGTACTCTTTAAAATTTTTGCAGACATAGATGTGTTTGATATTGAAATAAACGAAACCGATCCTGTAAAATTTGTGCAGATAGTAAAAGCACTGGAACCTACATTTGGCGGCATAAACCTGGAAGATATAAAAGCACCCGAGTGTTTTTATATAGAACAGGAACTAAAAAAAATATGCAATATTCCGGTAATGCACGATGACCAGCATGGCACGGCAATTATTTCTGCAGCAGCTTTACTAAATGCGCTGGAAATTCAAAAGAAAAAAATAGACAAGGTAAGATTTGTAGTAAATGGTGCAGGTGCTGCTGCCATGGCATGTATGCGGTTGTATGAAAGCCTGGGAGCAACGCACAGTAACTTTATGGTGTTTGACAGAAAAGGTATTTTATATAAAGGGCGGCACGATGTGGAAGATATGAAAGTGGATTTTTGTGTAGATGCCAAGTACAAAGATTACGATCTGGCCCAAGCCCTCAAAGATGCCGATGTTTTTCTGGGCTTGAGTGTAGGCAATGTAATTACGCCGGAAATGATAAAGGGTATGGCCCGCAATCCTATTGTGTTTGCCATGGCCAACCCCGATCCCGAAATATCTTACGAAGCTGCCGTGGCCACAAGAAAAGACCTGATAATGGCAACTGGCCGAAGCGATTATCCCAACCAGGTAAACAATGTGCTGGGCTTTCCCTATATTTTTAGAGGTGCTTTAGATGTGAGAGCTACACAAATAAACGAAGCCATGAAAATGGCTGCAGTAAAAGCATTGGCACAATTGGCCAAAACACCCGTGCCCGATATTGTAAACATGGCTTACAATGATCAGAATATTTCTTTTGGGCCGCTTTATATCATTCCTAAACCCGTTGATCCCCGGTTGCTTTCTGCAGTAGCACCCGCAGTAGCCAAAGCTGCTATAGAAAGTGGCGTGGCCAGAACTATTATAACAGATTGGGATAATTATGTAATAGAACTTAATAAAAGACTTGGTTTAGATAATCAACTAAGCCGGGTTATAGGTAACAAAGCCAGGCAACAACCCAAACGGGTAGTGTTTGCCGATGCTGAAAATGCTAAAATTTTAAAAGCTGCACAATTGGTGCTCGATGAAAAAGTAGGCTACCCCATTTTACTGGGCAACGAAAAAAATATAAGACAGATCGCAGAAACGCATTCTATAGATCTGGAAGGAATACCCGTTATTGATCCTAAAAGCGAAGCATCGGAAGAACTGAGAAATCAGTTTGGTGAATTGTTTTTTGCCAAACGGCATCGCAAAGGGGTAAACAGGTACGAAGCACCAAAGATCATGAAAGAGCGCAATCATTTTGGTTGTATGATGGTAGAAACAGGGCTGGCAGATTGTATGATCAGCGGACTAAGCAGAAACTATCCTGATACTATTAAACCTGCAATAGAAATAATTGGTACCGACCCCAGCGTGAAAAAAATTGCCGGCATGTATATCCTGTTTACAAAACGTGGGCCTTTATTTTTAGCAGATACCACCGTAAACTTTAATCCCACTGCAGAAGAACTGGCCGAAATAACTTTACTGGTAGCCAAAGAAGTCCGCAATTTTAATATCGTTCCCCGCATTGCCATGTTGTCTTATTCTAATTTTGGCAGCAGCGATTCGCCGGAGGCAAACCTGGTAAGAAAAGCAAGACAAATAGTAAAAGAAAAATCACCCACCCTGGTATGTGATGGAGAAATACAGGGCATCCTTGCATTTAATAAAGATATTTTAAAAGAAAATTATCCTTTTACAGAACTAATAGAAGGAGATGTAAACACACTCATTTTTCCTAACCTGGCAGCCGGCAATATTGCTTATAACCTGCTACAGGAAGTGGGCGGCGCAGATAGTATTGGACCCATTTTATTGGGATTAAATAAACCGGTACACGTATTGCAATTGGGAAGCTCTATCCGTAGTATCTTTAACATGACGGTAATTGCTGTAATAGATGCGCAGTTAAAATCTAAGACCAATGCAATAGAAGAAATGAAAAAAAGTAAATGGTGGAAGCGATCCGGCAAAACCGATCTGCAACCATCTTCACCCAAAGAACTGAAGGCCACAATATAATCCCATGAATTTTTTAAATAATTTTGGAAAGTACATTTTAATGTTCAAGGGAATGTTTAGCAGACCTGAGAATAGTAAACTTTATTGGAAAGAGTTTATGCATCAGTGTTCTGATATTGGCATAGGCTCCCTGGGCATTGTGTGTATTATTTCTGTTTTTATGGGAGCGGTAAGTACGGTGCAAACTGCTTACCAGTTAATATCACCATTGATAGCCAAAACCGCCATTGCACAAATTGTAAGGGATACCGTAATTCTTGAATTTGCTCCTACATTAGTATGTATTGTTTTGGCTGGTGTAGTAGGTAGCAAGATAGCAAGCGAGCTGGGCAACATGCGGGTGAGCGAACAGATAGATGCATTGGAAATTATGGGCATCAATACAAAAACTTACCTCATCCTTCCAAAAATTCTTGCAGCCATTTTCACCATTCCATTGCTGGTAGTAATGGCCATGGTGCTGGGTATATGGGGTGGTCGCTTTGCCGGTTCCATGTCTGGCATACTTTCCACCGATACTTTCGACAGGGGGCTCTCCCAAAGTTTTGTTCCCTTCAATGTTTTTTTTGCATTAATAAAAGGATACACATTTGCTTTTATCTTAAGCTCTGTGCCGGCTTTTTATGGTTATTATGTAAAAGGTGGCTCGCTGGAAATTGGAAGGTCCAGTACAAAATCGGTAGTGGTAAGCTGCATTGTAATATTGCTGGCAGATTATATACTGGCTGCGTTGCTGCTGTAAGAGTGTCTTGCCCAAAGTATTTGGGGGTGAAGGTAAATGGAACTTTAGTGTTTGTAATACCATCTTGATTTATAAAGGAGTTCAACGGACTACGAGTAAATCTTAGAAGGTATTATACCGATAGAAAAGTGCATTGGACTAAATACTGGTATAATCGATATGAATATATTTTTAACTAATTCTCTAACATTTATTAGAGACTAAAAGTCCCTTAGGGGTTGGGATTCTATGATAGAATTTAAAAATCTTAGTAAAACTTTTGGAGATAAAGTAGTGCTGGATGGCGTTAGCCATGTAATGGAAACCGGCAAAACCAATCTTATTATAGGTACCAGTGGCAGTGGCAAAACAGTTTTGCAAAAATGCCTGGTGGGATTGTTTGAACCCGACACCGGAGAAATTATTTACGACGGCGTAAGTTTTACCGATATGACGCAGGAAGAAAGAAAAATGCTCCGCCAGCAGGTGGGCATGCTTTTTCAGGGCTCTGCCTTATTTGATAGTATGACGGTGGAAGAAAATGTAATGTTCCCCCTCAGCATGTTTACCACCGATTCTTTTGGCACCAAACTAAAACGTGTAAACGAAGTGTTGGAAAGGGTAAACCTGGTGGGCAGTAACAAAAAATTTCCTTCGGAGATAAGTGGTGGCATGAAAAAAAGAGTGGGAATAGCACGTGCTATTGTACTCAATCCAAAGTATCTTTTTTGCGATGAACCCAACTCTGGCCTCGATCCGCAAACATCTATGGTAATAGATAAACTCATCAAAGAAATTACCACCGAATACAATACCACTACCATCATCAACACACACGACATGAACAGTGTAATGGAAATTGGCGACAATATTCTTTACCTGGCTGAAGGAAAAAAAGAATGGAGTGGCAATAGCCAGGAAATTATTTTTTCTACCAACCACAAGCTCAACGAATTTATTTTTGCATCTGAGTTTTTGCAGGATGCAAAAAACATGCGCATGATGCAGGCCAATGGAGAGGTAGATGAAGAAGGGAAGATGGTAAAGTGAGATGAGTTATTCTCTTCTTAAAATATTACATACCCAACTTATTAATAATATTTATACAACCCTGTCTCTAATTAAAAGCTAACCAAATTTGCTGGTTCAAATTAGCTTGCTACCCACTTCCACCACATTAATTTTTTTGATACCAATCCTGTGTTTAGCATCCATTCGGGAAAACGCCGTTGCCAGGCCAGCATAGCTTCTATGGCTTCCGGTACTTCTTCCTTCCAGCCGCATGCAGCAATATCTTCTTTATTTTTTATAGAAAGATTCCTGAACATGCGCCAGAAATAATCATACACAAAAATATTTTTCAATATCTGTACACCATGCTTCTGTAAAAAAAACATACTTTCCGGCACCACCACTTCTTTGGCGTGCTGCGTGGTAGTGGTTACCTGCTCCTTGCCCTGGCCAATATTTACCAGGCATTGGTTGATGTAAATAAAACTTTTCTTAGCATTTAAAAAA
>JBKJSJ010000451.1:0-7079 GCA_046595965.1 Ferruginibacter sp. | reverse complement strand
ACTCTTGCATTGGTAGCCCCGGGCCTTCCGCTACAGGCACCACAATCGTGTGCGCCATGATGTGGATTGTTGGCACTGCTGCTGCCATGAGCCACAAAATAAACTATGGGTGCAAAGTTTTTTATCAACCCAATGCCACGCAAAAAGCCTTCCCCTCTTGTTACCATTTCATCCAGTGTATATCCAATCTGCAACCCGTTTTCTGTATCAGCAGTATTTTTATTTTCTATGGTTAGTGCAGATAATTTGTCCATGTTGCCATAGGCGTTGGATATTGCAGGGCTCATTTTGGGACTGAATAATAACTGTACTTTTTTGGCTAGTGCCCAAAAACCAAAACTGATGCTTAATACAAAACCTGATAAAATACCATGAGTTAATTTGGTATAAATCAGTTCATCTTTTCTTACGGTTTTAGCATTGTATTCTTTAATAAGATATTTTGGGGTAACAGGTGCCGGGCAAAGTTTATCATAAAACTTGCTGCCTTCCTGCTGAAAATAAAACTCTACACCAAAAAAACCCGGGGCACCAAAGGTTTCTGCTTTTTTATCTACTGCTTCAATGTGCCGGCGTATAGAGTCTTCTCTTTCATCAATACAGAAAATGGCCTGAAGAGAGGCCCCAATAGCAGCCCTCAAAGGGGGAACTTGAGAAGTTTCTGCGGTTAAAGAAATTTCTTCCATTATTGAATAGTCTACAATCTCCCCTTTGAGAGGTGGGTTGGCTTTTGGAGCTGCAAGTAGTATTCCTTTCAATACAGAATCATAATAACTCCATTCAAAAGCATCCTGCCAAAGTTCTATTACTTCTGCAAATTCAGTTTTATCAACATCTGCAAATAAATTAAGCGGCGGGGTGGTAACACTATTAGTTAAGGGCTGCCATTTATTTCCCAGTGCATAAGTTAATGCATCCAGTTCCAGCAGTAATTCAAACTCCAGTAATTCTTTAAGTGTTATCTGTTTTCTATCCAGTAATGTTTGCGGATTATCTTCTACCGCACTTACAAAACCACTCCACCCATGATGGGCAAACTGCTGATCGAATAAATACTGTTCAAAATATTCTTCTTTACCAACAATGGTTTTTAATAATTCCGGAATAGAATAATTGCCCGATAAAAATTTTTGTTTAACCGTTTTTGTTTTAAAGAAACTTACAAAACTGTTTTGCTCCATTTCTTTTAAGCTTTGCAAAAAAGGTTTACTCACTACCGGAAAACTATCTACCGCTATACCCTGGTCTAAAAATGCACACAGAATTCTAAATAACAATGGATGTACTCTGTTGTCCATGTCAAATTGATACACGTCTTTCCAGTATTTTCTTAACTGGCCAATACGGGGATGATTGGTAGTATCATATTCCTTACTGATGAGCATTTGTTTCCAGTTATCAACGGCATCCTTATCTTTTTTACTACCAATTACCATCTGCAGAACATCTTCCCGTATACGTCCTGTTTTATACATCTCCCTGTACTCCGGCAATTCTAAATGCACCTGGAAGCCAAAAATTCTGGAGGCTTTAAAAATAGCATCGTAAAACTTCATTTGCTGAAAAGCATGTAAAGAGTTATGATGGATAAAATCTTTTAATGCCTGCTGGGCCGGCAAATAATGTTTTAACTCATGTATTGCATGTACTTCATCAAACTTTTCTATTGTAGGATAGTTCATTTAATTATTTTTTCTTTTTTAAATTGCCTGCTTTTTTAATTACTTTTTTTACAACAGCCTTTTTTGGTTCTGGTACTTTTTTAGTTACCGTTTGTTTGTTTCCTTTTTTTATGATAGCCTCTTCTTTGCCCCTTGTAACCGTTTTTTTAGTCTTTTCATTTAGTTTAATTGCAAAACGGTAAATATCATTAATATCTTCCTTGCTGTTATGAATTACGCTTAAATCTTTTATCAAACCATCCTGCAGACCATATACCCAGCCATGCAGGTGTAAGGCTCTTTCCGTCCATGCCTGTTGAACAATGGGACTCTTGGCAAGGTTTCTTACCTGCTCTATTACATTTAACTCTGTTAGCCGGTTTTCTCTTTCTGTTGTGTCTTCTATGGCATCCAGTTCTTCCTGGTTTTGATGATATACGTCTTTGATATTACGCAACCAGTTATCTACATAACCATGATAGGTGTTAGTTGAAGCTGCTTTTACACCGCCACAACCATAGTGGCCACAAACAATAATATGTTTAACTCCTAAAAACCGCACAGCATATTCCAGTACACTTAGCAGGTTGGTATCTGTGTGCACCACCAGGTTGGCAATATTTCGATGAACAAATATTTCCCCGCTTTCTGTTTTAGTAATTTCATTTGCCGGCACACGGCTGTCGCTGCAGCCGATCCACAAATAATCTGGTTTTTGGCCAACAGCTAAATTTTTAAAATAATCAGGATCCTGAAACAGTTTTGTTTGAGCATATATTTTATTTCCCTCTATTAATTTTTGATATGATTTTTCCATAATTTTTTCTTTTTTTAAAATACGAGTTTAATAGTAATGTTTGTTGGGTTCATATATTTACTGAACCTTTTTTAGTTATAATTTTTAATTTGCCAATTAGAGCCCTGCAATTATCCTGGTTGGGGTTTAAGCATTTTCAGTTTCCAATACCAGATCTTTTTCAGATAGCTGGTCTTTTTCAGAATGAACATGAACGGCATCTTCCATCTTGTATGCCTTTTTAAAATTCAAAAGCCTTACTTCTATGTTTTTGTCTTTTGATCCAAAGTTTAAAAAATCACGGATTAGTTCCAAAACATCATAATCTATATAAACAGTATTAGCTGCATTAATAACTACTTTGCTGTTTGCAGGTAAATGAGCCAGCGTTTGTTTTATAGCAGCTTTATTTAAAAAGGATACTTCCTGTGCAAGGTCAATATGTATAGTTTCCCCTTCGTGATGTTTTTCTTTTTTAAAGAAATAAGCCAGCTTCATATTGCCCCTGAGAATAAAGATGATGCTAACAGCCAAACCAATACCTACTCCTTTTAATAAATCGGTAACTACTACGGCTATAACTGTTACTAAAAAAGGTATAAACTGGTGCTTGCCGGTATGCCATATATGTTTAAATACTTTAGGACTTGCCAGTCTTAAGCCTATCATAATAAGAATGGCTGCCAGGCATGCCATGGGTATCTTATTTAGTAATCCTGGTACTGCCACTACTGCCAATAACAGGAAAACGCCGTGTGCCATTGCAGACAATTTGGTTCTGGCTCCTGCGTTTACATTGGCAGAAGTTCTTACAATTACAGAGGTCATAGGAAGTCCTCCAATTAAACCAGAGAGTATATTGCCAATACCCTGCGCTTTTAATTCAGTATTTGCACTTGAATATCTTCTCAGGGGATCCATCTTATCTCCTGCTTCCAGGCATAACAGCGATTCTATACTGGCAACAATAGCAATGGTAATACCTACTATCCACACTTTTGTATTCACAAACCCGGAAAAATCTGGCGTAGTAAACTGCCCGAAAAATTCATTAAAGGATGAAGCAGTAGGTAAGGTAACCAAATGATCCTGGGATATAGCAAGTGGTGAGCCGGTAGATTTAAATACTTCATTAATAATAATACCAACAATTACAACAATTAATGCTCCCGGAATAGCCTTTATCTTTTTAAGAAATGCAAACTTATTAAAAGCAATCAATATAGCTAAAGAAACCAGTGTAATGATAATGGCTCCGGCATGCGCATAATTTATAGCGTTAATAAGTTCTGTAAAGAAGCCGGTTTCCGATCCCTTTTCCAGGGCAAACCAATCACCCTCATGCGCTTTATCGTAACCTATGGCATGCGGTATTTCTTTCTTAATAATAATGATACCAATAGCCACCAGCATTCCTTCTATAACACTGGTAGGAAAAAAAGATGAAATAGTACCCGCTTTTAATAATCCAAGTGACAACTGAATTATTCCTGCTATTACCACAGCCACTAAAAACGTTTCATATCCTAAATCGGTTATGGCCACCAAAAGAATAGCAATCAGTCCCGCAGCCGGGCCTGAAACACTAACGTTTGATCCGCTCAGATAACCTACAACTATACCCGCTATTACTCCACAGATAATACCGGCAAAAGGCGGAGCACCACTGGCTATTGCAATACCTAAACATAGTGGCAGGGCAACTAAAAATACTACCATGCCCGATAACATATCTGTCTTTAAAAATTTGGTTGTTAATTTCATTTTTTGTTTATTTTTTAAGCAGTGTTAGATTGCTGAACTGCGTTTTCGTATGAATGAATTTTGAAATATTTTTGACCTGCTGTTAATTCTATAAACTCCTTAAATAAAGCTTGCATCCTTTTAAATAGAAATGCATGTCCCTTAAAAAGTCCTGGAGTTTTTTGTGTTGTTCCAAACTGAATTTCATTATAGGCCAATGTGCGTATGCTGAAATTTAAATAAAGCCCTTGTGCGGTTGGGCTTTGGTAAATAACGGTTGGACTAACTATAAAATCCAATCGGTACTAGATTTCCGTTCTTTCCCAATTAAGGGCTACCCGATTTACAACACTTTATGAGTATTGATAAATCTTTACTAGTGGAAATAATTAATTCCCATCTTATAGCATAAGATTTTTGAGCATTCTTTTGAGTGCTTTATCGCCAGTACAAATAATTAAATCAATCGTATCAGAAATGATAACAGTGATCTGGAAAACCTTTAAAAGTGTTGGAAATTTAAATTAGGCGGCATCTGGAGGAGGAACGAGCAATTCGCCGTGGTATGCATGATAAGTATCTGCATTATCGTATTTGTTATAAACAGAGATCATGGTAAAAAAGTAATCTGTTCTATGATGCTCATGTAGATATTCTTCAGAAAAATTACTACTGGTGTTGGGCGTTTTTTCTTCGGTAGTATTGCTCAAAGGATTGCCTGTTTCTTCTTCGCTGCCTGTAAGTGGAGATTGTGAATTGGAAGTTTTTTCCATTTTGGCTAACTTTTCCTGAAATGCAAAAACAAAAGGAGTGCTTATAGTAAGCCAAATCAAACATAACATCATGAAGATGGCTGATATCTTTTGATAAATATTATATGTTTTCTTGTTTTTTTGCATTTATGATGGCGAAATTAAGGAATTTGTTTTTGTTTATCAAACCATTTAGCATTTTTGTCGGGCATGTAGCTACTAAAACCAATAATCTAATCAAAGATTGATAATGTATATTTAACTTGCCGTTATATGGTTAGATAACAAGGCTTTTTTTACAAAAGTTTTGGTGTCTGAGCATTTGTTTATTAAAACTAATATTTAAAAATGTTATCATACGAAAAGTTATTAATCGACAATAAAGTATGGGCTAATAATCAACTGGAAACAGACCCGGAATTTTTTATACGACTTCAGAAACAACAGGCTCCTGAATTTTTGTGGATCGGCTGCAGCGATAGTCGTGTACCTCCCAACGTAATCACACAAACCCAACCGGGCGAAATTTTTATACACCGAAATATTGCCAACCTGGTGGTAAATACGGATATTAACTTTTTAAGTGTATTGCAATACGCCGTAGAGGTACTTAAAGTGCAACACATTATTGTATGCGGTCATTATGGATGCGGCGGTGTAAAAGCTGCTATGTCCCCACATAAGTACGGCTTGATGGATAATTGGCTGAAACAAATAAAAGATGTGTACAGGTTGAACAAAAATGAAATGGATGACCTGGAAAACGAAGAGGATAAATTTGACCTGCTTGTGGAACTAAATGTAAGAGAAGCAATTTTCAGTCTTGCTAAAACTACTATTATTCAGTCGGCATGGAAAAATGAACAGCGCCCGCAACTGCATGGCTGGGTCTATAGATTAAGTGATGGCATTATAAAACCTGTGTGTGAAATGGATTATCAGTCGGATATTGATCCGTTATATAAATATGATAATTTGTGAGAGAGGTTAGATGGAAAACCCAATACCCCGGAAGGAGAAAAATTGCAGGTAGCCTTGTTATTGCAAAAAGACTACGAAGATCTTAATTATCCGGTTCCTATGTCAAATGCCATTGATGCTATTAAACTAAAAAATGATGAAGAAGGGATTTAAAAAATAAAGCAATTGTGGGTAAAGTCGGTAGCAAGGGTTATGTTACTGCTCTTTTAAACAAACAAAAGCCTCTTACCTTAGTATTAGCAATAATATTTTATATGGATTTTCATATTTCCACCGAAATTTTGTTGTCATAGTTTATTTATGAAAAAATTGCAAAACAACTCATGTAAAAAAATATAAAACGAAAACTGCAGCAAGCAGTTTTTTTGTTAGCATTTTCTATCGCTTCTTTTCCATGTTTTCTTTTTCTTAAAATATTTTTTATCCTTTCATTTTAATAGCAAAAAAACAGGCTATTTTTAACTATCTTGACAACCTTTATTTACTCCTTCGGTTGTCGCCACCAGGTTTTACATTCTAAATTAACCAGGTCATGCATTTATCTGCAAGAGAAACTGAAAAACTATTGCTTTTTTTAGCCGGCGAACTGGCCAAAAAACGAAAAGCCAGGGGACTGAAATTAAACTACCCGGAAGCTATAGCTCTCATCAGCTGCAGGCTGCAGGAAGCTTCTAGGGATGGCAGAACAGTGGCAGACCTCATGTAATACGGCATTACTATTTTAACCAGGGAGGATGTAATGGAAGGCATTGCAGAAATGATTCACGACATTCAGATAGAAGCTACTTTTCCGGATGGCACCAAATTAGTTACCGTAAATAACCCTATAAAACATGCACCAAATTCTTAAAAGTAATTTGAAAAAATTTTTTTATTCACTTCAGTACATGAATCTTTTTTTATTTAAAATATGAACTGAAATTTTTTATAACTGCCCATATCCCTCCAGGTTTTTTGGGTTGAAATTTTTTACTATGATACCCGGGGAATATATTTTAAAATCAGCACCTGTAGAATGTAATGCAGGAAGAAAAACCGTTACAATTACGGTAGTAAATACCGGCGACCGCCCCGTACAGATAGGTTCTCATTTTCATTTTTTTGAAGTAAATAAACAAATGAAAATGGATAGAGGACAGGCACTGG